>JANWYV010000004.1 GCA_025055075.1 Blastocatellia bacterium | reverse complement strand
AACACCTGCCACATCACCGAGAGCGCTTACAACACAAAACTCCCCCCGATCTGCAGGTGCTTGTTTTCTTGCTTGACCATCACGGCGACCTTTCTATTTGACCCGCCGCGCGCGCGGCTGCCCACATCCCCCATGAAGACTTCGGCCGGTGGCGCGTTGAACCAGAGGAATCCCAGACAAGCTCCCGCAAGGGCACCGCAGAAGACCGTCAACTCTCCCACCTCCGGCATGTACTCGATGTTCAAATACCGCGCGAACTCGGCATGCCCGGTCACGTAGGTGAAGCCCGTCAGTGCCGCCGTCGTGATGAAGGCGATACTGATGGCCAATCCGTCCAACCCGTCGGTCAGATTCACAGCGTTGGACGAGCCCACGATCACCAACAGCATGAACGTCAGATAGAGTGCCACGGGCAGTTCGGGCCGAAAGCGTTTGAAGAAGGGGACGCTGAGGACCAACGAGTAATCGAGCCCGTAGATGAGCGTCAGACCGATCGCCACGCTGATGGCGCTCTGCGCCAGGAGCTTTTGCCGACCCGTCAATCCGAGCGAGCGCCGCCGCACGATCTTCAGATAGTCGTCCCAAAATCCGATCGCGCCGAAGAGGACGAGGGCCGCTAGCGCTAGCCATACATAGCCATTTCGCAAGTTCCCCCACAGGAACGTCCCTCCGAGCACCGAGAGAATGATGAGCCCTCCGCCCATGGTCGGCGTCCCGCGCTTGACCTGATGTAACGCTGGCCCCTCTTCGCGAATCGGCTGCCCGATCTGATACTCGCGCAACTTGCGGATGAACCACCCGCCAAGCAGCAGGCTGAGGAGCAACGCCGTGATAGCCGCATAGGCTGTGCGAAAGGTGATGTACCGAAAGACGTTCAGGGGATCGAGCCAGGGATGGAACTGCTCGTGATACCGCGTGTACAAGACCTCGTACAACAGATAGCGGAGCATGCCGCCTCACCTCATCTCCTCACTCCGTGAAATTGAACGCTCGCCGAAGCACCTCGATAGCGCGCTCCATCCCGACGGCGCGCGATCCCTTGACGAGAATCACATCGCCCGCGCGCACGTGAGCCGAGAGCCAACGTCCCGCCTCTTCCGGCGTCTCCAAAAAGAGCGCCATCTCCATTCCCGCTTCGCGCGCCCCTTCGATCAGCTCGCGCGCCAGACCGCGCACGCCGATCAGGACATCAATCCCGAGGCGAGCGATTTCCTGTCCGCACTCTCGATGGAAGATTGCGGCGCGCTCGCCCAGCTCCAACATCTCCCCAGCAGCGATGATGCGCCGCTGCGCCGCTTCGATCTCCCGGAGCGTGCGCGCCATCTCCAGGAGCGAGCGTGGATTCGAATTGTACGAGTCGTCAATCACGACGAATCCCTGCGGGAAACGCACGATCTCCCCGCGCCGCGTGTAAGGCGCGATCTTCGCTAAGGCCTCAGCGAGGATCGGCAGGGAGACGCCGCAAACTTCAACCGCCGCGGCCGCCGCCAGAATGTTCATGACTTGATGGCGCCCGAGAAGCGGCGTTCGCACGAGCACTTCCCCCGAAGGGGTCTGCAGCGTGAATTGCATTCCCTCAAAGCCCAGCATGCGAATGTCTCGAGCACGCACGTCGGCTTCGTTCTCGATCCCGAATGTTCGCACGGCGATCGTCCGTCGCTCTCGCATGCGGGCGACAAGGGGGTTGTCCACATTCAGTATAGCGAGGCCATCCTCGGGAAGCGCATCCACAAGCTCCGCCTTCGCCTCAGCGATGGCTTCCACCGAGGGGAAGAACTCCAGATGCACGGCGCTCACCGTCGTCACGATGCCGATCGTCGGACGCGCGATCGTGCTAAGATGCGCGATCTCCCCGGGCGCGCTCATGCCCATCTCCAGAACGGCATAATGAAACTGTTCGGGCGATGCGCCTTCGGCGATCAGACCCAGCAGCGAGAGCGGCAGTCCATAGGCATTGTTGTAATTGCCGATGGTCTTGATCACTCGATACCCTCCAGCTTCCAACAACCGCGCCACCAGCTCCTTGGTCATCGTCTTCCCCGAGCTCCCTGTGATGCCGATGACCGGTCGCCCCCATCGCAAGCGCACGACGCGCGCCAGCTCCTGCAGGGCCCAGAGCGTATCCCGAACGTGAATCAATCGCTCCGGCGGCGCACCGATTGGAATCTCCGAGACCACGGCCGCGCACGCGCCCTTCTCCAACGCCTCCCGCACGAACGCATGTCCGTCTCGCACGCGCCCCTTGATGGCGAAGAAGAGGTCGCCCGGTTGAAGCGTGCGCGAATCAATTGAGAAGCCGCGCGGCTTTTGCTCGGCGATCTCCGGCGCCGGCGGTCTCGCTCCCCAAATCTCGGCCATCTCCTTGATCTTCATTGCGTCTCGCTCTCCTTGCTCCCGAAACGTTCCTTCAACGCCGCGCGCGCGACCTCGCGGTCGTCGAACGGGATGATGCGATCCTTGAGCACTTGATAGGTCTCGTGTCCCTTGCCCGCGATCAGGACGATGTCCCCAGGCTCGGCCAACGCGATCGCCATCCGGATGGCCTCCGCGCGATCCACGATCTTCAAATACGGCGTGTTCGTGCGCGCGAGTCCCGTTTCGATCTCCGCCAGGATGGCCTCCGGATCCTCCGAGCGCGGATTATCCGAGGTCACGATCACCAGATGTGAGAGCGCGCCGGCGACTTCCCCCATCGGGGCGCGCTTGCGCCGATCGCGATCACCACCGCACCCGAAGACGGTGAGCAGACGGCCTTCGATCGAGAGCGCGCGTCGAAGATCGTGCGCCGTCTGCAGCAGATTCCGCAACGCATCCTCTGTGTGCGCGTAATCCACGAGAACGAGCAGCGGATGCGTGGGCTCGGAGACGACCTCAAATCGTCCCGGCACTCGAGGACACAGCTCGATCCCTTTGGCGATCTCTTCCAGCGAGAAACCGAGCGCCAGTCCCGTCGCCACTGCTGCCAGGATGTTCCGAACGTTCGGACGTCCGAGCAGCCGAGAGCGCAACGACACATCCCCTTGCGGCGTCCGGACCATCAGCTGCGTCCCTTCCAGCGAGAAGGTGACGCTTCGAGCGAACACATCACCGGACGTCTCCCCATAGGTGAGGACGCGGCCGCGCGAAACGGCCACCAACTCCCGCGCATACGGATCTTCCCCATTGAGGATGGCGATCTCCGGAGCCTTTCCGAGTGTCCCGTCGAAGAGTTTGCGCTTGGCCGCGAAATACGCCTCCATCGTGCCGTGAAAATCCAGATGCTCGGGGGTGAGGTTGGTGAAGACGGCCGCCGTGAATTCGCATCCGTGCACGCGCTTGAGTTCGAGAGCATGCGAAGAAACTTCCAGTACAGCATATCGGCATCCGGCTTCGACAGCACGCCGGAGGAAACGCTGGATCTCCGGCGCCTCAGGCGTCGTGCGCTCGGCCGGGATTTCTTCGTCGCCAATCTTATAAGTGGTCGTCCCTAATCGGGCAGAGCGCTCGCCCGTGGCCCGAATCACAGCATCAATGAGATAGGTCGTCGTCGTCTTCCCGTTGGTTCCTGTCACACCGATGAGCGTGAGGGTGCGCGAAGGATGATCGTAGAAAGCCGCGGCGAGTTCAGCCAACGCCCGCCGCGCGTCCTCGACCTGAAGCCACGCGCGCGGGAAATCCGGTGGGCAGGAGTTCTCGGAGACGATCGCCACCGCTCCGCGAGCCAGGGCTTCGGGGATGAAGGCGTTCCCATCCTGTTGGAAGCCGCGAATCGCGACGAAGAGGCTTCCCGGCGCGACCCGTCGCGAATCATACGCGATGGCGGTCACGCGCTCTTCGAGCGGCCCGAATGCGCGAGCCTTTGTCACCTCGACCGCCTGTCGCAGAGTCAAACTCATTCTCCTTCGCTCACTGAAATTCCACGCGGCACGTCGTCCCGCGCACGACGAGCGTTCCCGCCGCCGGCTCCTGCCGCACGGCTCGTCCCGATCCAGATACGATTAAGCGCAAACCAATCCGCGCGCAGTGTTCGGTCACCGCGCGAATCCCTTGGCCCCGAAAATCCGGCACGCGCACAAGCGGCGGATCATCGCGAATCCTCTGAGTCGGAGCGACCGCTGGCGTGAGATTTCGCATCAAGAGATTTCGCGCCTCATTCGATGGAGTCGGGAGCGCAGAGAAGCGCACAGCTTCCTCTGCTTCTGAGACTCCCAGCCCCACTTCCCCTTCTGTCCCTTCCGAAGCGAAGTTCGTCCGCAGAGCGAGAATGGGACGCCCCGGTTGCCGATCCGGAGGCACATTCAGCGCATGCAGAGCCACTTCCGCAATTCGTTTGAAGACGGGAGCCGCCACCTCTCCCCCCGTGTACTTCGGACGGGGATGATCGAGCGCCACCAGAACGACGACGCGCGGATCGGCGACCGGCGCGAACCCGGCGAACGAGGCGACATATCGCGTCCTCGAGTAGCGGCGCGTGCGCGGATCGAACTGCTGGGCCGTTCCAGTCTTCCCCGCAGCCGAATATCCCGAGAGTTGAGCGAGCTGTCCCGTCCCTCGCTCGACGACCCCCTCTAACATCCGCATGAGCACGCGCGCCGATGTCGGGCTCAACACACGGCGTCGCTCCGGTTCAGTGCGCTTGATCACCGTCCCATCGCGGGAGCGCACGGCCCGCACCAGATGGGGTTGTACCCAAACTCCCTCGTTGGCGATCGCGGCCATCGCCGCGGCCATCTGTATGGCCGTCACCCCAATCTCCTGACCAATGGCGATGGCGCCGACTGAGGCCGGCGTCCATCGCCGCACCGGTCGCACGATCCCGCGCGCCTCGCCAGGAAGTTCCACGCCCGTGCGCCGGCCGAAGCCGAACCGTTCGATGTACTGCGCCAGGCGCTCAGCCCCCACCCGCAGCGCGATCTGAATCGTCCCAATATTGCTTGATTGCTCGAGTACCTCGCGCGCCGTCAGTCGGAAGAAGGGGCGATGGTCGCGAATCGTATGCCCGGCCAAGACGATGCGCCCGCCTAAGCATTCGATCGCTTCGTTCGGACGGAGTAGACCTTCTTCCAAAGCGGCCGCGAACGTCACGATCTTGAAGACCGATCCCGGTTCGTAGAGATCGCGAATCGCCCGATTGCGCCGAGCTTCCTCCGACGCCTTCGCGAACGCATTGGGATCGAACGTGGGAACGTTCGCGAGCGCCAGGATCTCACCCGTCTTTGGATCGAGCACAATGGCGACACCGCTTCGGGCGCGCGCCTGACGAACGGCTTCGCGCAATTCGCGCTCCACGTGGAATTGAATCGTGGCATCCAACGTGAGGATGAGATCATGCCCGCGGGCGACCGGTCGCTGCGCCCGCTCATATGTGCGCCCGCGCGCGTCGCGATAGACGAAGACGGTGCTCTCCTCACCGCGAATCTCGCGATCGTACGCGAACTCGATGCCCTCCAAGCCGACTTCGTCTATGCCCGCATAACCGAGCACATGAGCCGCCAGCTCTCCATTCGGGTACGTGCGTTTGTTCTCGGTCACGAAATGGATCCCCGCGAGCCCGAGCGCCTTGACGGCCGTCGCCTCTTCCGGCGTGACCTTGCGTTTCACCCAGACGAATTCTCGTCGTTCCGAAAGTCGTTCTCGCAGCGCCCCCGGATCCATGCGCAAGACACGCGCCAGTTGCCGCGCCGCGCGATCCACGTCCTCGATCTCCGCTGGGACGGCGAAGATCGAAGGCGCCTCCACGCTCTTGGCCAATTCTCGTCCCGCGCGATCGTAAATCGTCCCGCGCAGCGCCGTGACGCGAATCGTCCGCCGTTGTTGCCGATCCGCCTGCGCGCGCCATTGTTCGTGCTGCGCGACTTGCACGTAGAGAAGACGACCGCCGACAAGAAGCATCCACACGGACAAAAGACCCGTCAGTTGAACAAGGCGTCGTCGAATTGTCTTCTTGTACAGCTCGCGCTTGATCACGGCTCACCTTGTTTGGACGGTCTCCTCCGTTTCGACGTCGGGTTCTCTACTGTCGAGTCGCTCGGTCGCTCCACCACCGCCCCTTCATCGGACCTTATTCCTTTCGATGAAGAGGCGTTGGCATTTTCCGACGTCTCCGAAGCTATCGGCATTCCTCCGGGCGATCCCGAAGACGAAGGCGACTCTTCACCGACGATCTCAGCGACCGGTTTCACTGGTTTCGCACGGAGACGTCGGCGAACAGCCCGCGCGCTCTCGACCGACGACCCCGATCTCGGCGTCGACGTGCCGGGGGCCAGATCATGCGCTCCAGAGGCGCGCTCGAATCCGCCGGAGAGCAGCACGCGCGGATCGTTCGCCTGCGGTGAAGACCCTCCTCGACCCACGACGATGACTTGCGACGGATCAGGACGAATGAGTCCCAACCGTCGCGCCAGCGGCTCGATCACCTGCGGCGACCGATAGTACGCGCGCTCCGATTCGAGCTGTCGCTTCAAGGCCTCCAATCGCTCGCGCTCGCGCATCAATTGGTCCAAGCGATAGCCGTACCGCAGCGCTTCGACATGTTGCCACGTCGCGAGAATCAGCGAGAACGCCACAGCTCCTGCCACGCCAAGCACCAGGATCATCCGAGAGGCGGCTTTCAGCTCCCTCCGGTGAGGCACTGGTCCATTCTGCACGCGCAAGGGCATTTGCATCTCTCCCTCCTTAGCTTCGACATTATTCATCACACGCGCTTCCCACAGGCGAATCGCGCTCGGGAACTCGCCGCACGAGCGGATGCCCGACCTTCGGGGTCCCCTTCCGATGGGGGACAGCGAACACCCGCTCGAAGCTTCGCGCTGCGCGCCCGCGGATTCTCTCGCACTTCCGCTGCGCTCGGTCGAACGGCTCGGCGCGTGAGCAGGACGATGCGGCGCGCCGCTCCACACTGCGGACAAGGCTCGTCCTCTCGCTGCACGCCCCATCGCCGAACCGCGCAGTCGCAGCGCCCCGCATGGAAATGCAATCGGCGCTTGATCACTCGGTCCTCGAGCGAGTGAAATGAGATGATGACCAAGCGTCCGCCGGGCACGAGCCGCTCGATCGCCACGTCCACGAAACCCTCCAATCCCGACAGTTCATCATTGACGGCAATCCGTAGGGCTTGAAACGTACGCGTCGCCGGATGAATGCGCGTCGTTCGTCGCCCGCCCACAGCCCGTGCCACGATCTCCGCCAGTTCGGTCGTCGTCCGAATCGGTCCGTGCGCGCGCGCGCGGACGATCGCTCGCGCAATCCGCCGCGCCGCTGGTTCCTCGCCGTATCGGAAGATAAGATCAGCTAGCTCGCGTTCGCCCAGCGCGTTCACGAGATCCGCCGCTGTCACCCTCCGCCGCCGGTCCATCCGCATGTCGAGCGGCCCCTCCTGTTGAAAGCTGAACCCGCGCTCGGCCATCTCCAATTGCAGCGACGAGACCCCCAGATCCACAAGAATGCCTTCCACCATCGAAAGACCATGCCGCGCCATGATCTCTGCCAAGTGCTTGAAGTCATCATGAACGGGCACAAACCGATCGCCATAAGGCCGCAGCCGCTCTCGTGCCCACATCAGTGCTTCTTCGTCCCAATCAATCCCGATCACGCGCACGCGATCTGACGCCGAGAGCAACGCCTCGGCATGCCCTCCTGTCCCTACCGTGCAGTCCACGATCACCCCGTCCAAACACGGGCGCAATAGCTCGACAACCTCGCGCACGAGCACCGGACGATGCCAGGCGCGCCCAAGATCAGGCTCAGATTCCCAATTTCGCAATGGCAGCGGCATCTTCCTTGGTGAAGACTCCAAGCTGCGCCTCGAACTTCTCCAGGTTCCACACTTGGAGATAGGTGATGTATCCCAAGACCGCGACCTCGCCATTCAATTCGGCCTTCGCCCGAAGCGGCGGATGGATCAAAATCCGCCCCTGCCCATCCATCGTTGTCTGCCGACCGTAGAAGTTCGTCACCCGAAGGAATTTCTCCTTCACTGGGTCCATCTCCGGCAGTTGGGCGAGCCGTTGCTCAATCTTCTCCCACTCCGGCAGCGGATAGAGCCGGACGTGATCCCCATCCAAGCTCGTGACAAAGAACTCCGAACCGTACTTCTCCAGGATGATGTCGCGGAAGGCGGCTGGGATCTTGATCCGTCCTTTCTCATCGATTCGCGTCGTGTAGTTTCCGCGTAACATCCCTAATTCCCAACCACTTCCCGCGATCTCTTGAAGTCGAGCTTTAACTGCTCATCCAGGTCCCCGATTCCCGAACCACTTTGGTCCACTTTAGTCCACCTCGCGTATGCTACGGGAAATGACCCGCAGTGTCAAGGAGAAAGTGCGGGCAGGGTGGCCGGTGGGGAGAACCCGGTTTAGATGGCGGCCATCCCTCGGCCATTCCCGGCCGAGCCGCCATGCGCGCTCGCTACCAGTCGGGCCAGGGCTCTTCGTCCCGTCGAAGCCTTGTCATTAAATTGGCAAGCTACGGCCAATTTGAGTATTCCGGGCCGACCGCGCTACACGGGCGACGATTAAAAGCGATTGGGGCTTGACAGACAGTATAATAGCGGACCGCCGGGGAAGACTCTCAAGGAGGCGGTTGTTGAGGAAAGCCAAGCAAAGCGCTCGACTCATCATGATCCTGGTCCTCATCCTGATGGTCCTTTGGCCAGGTCCTTCGCCTTCGAGAGCGACATCGGCTTTACCCGCTCAAGTGTGTGACGAGAGATGTTGCTATTGCTGCTTTACGGAATAGGATACGATCGGAAATTGCGCGGACTTCAGCTTCCACGCTATGTGCGGTCCGTTTTTTGCATGCCATCAACAATGGGGCTGTTGGGGGACCGTGTGGGCTTATTGGCTATGATTTGCGCTGTGGCGTTCATTGGCTGTTCGACCTTTCTCTTGGAGGAAGGCCGATGAGACGAGGAGCCTTTGCGCTTTTGGTCGTCAGTCTCTTCATTCTGTGGGAGGGGGAAAAACGGCCTTTCGATGTCGCCGAGGCAAGACGCGAGGGAGGAGGTTCTTCGCTTCTCCGGGTTTTACCCGATCTTGAACAAGCGGGTGAGATTTGATTGGGATCGTCCGAGCGAAATCCTCGTGCGCGTCGAGGGGCTCAAGCTCGATGATCTGTTCGCCGTGCGCAGCCGAGGCGATGAGCTGAGTATTTCAACCGGATACGCCTCAGGTCATTTGGCAGATCCCTTTCACCATGAAAAACTCGACATTCATCCGCTCCCGTCATCTGGCGTGCGCGTTGAGAAGACGATTGTCGAGGTGCGCTGTCCTGCGGAGATCGAGGGCATCGCCTTTTTTGAAGTGCAAGTTCCGAAAGGCGTTCGCATTCACCTTAGCGGTAAACTCTCTTCAAGGCAGGAAGAAGTGGATGATCTCGTTGCGTTTCGCTGGATCGTCCGAATCAGCGGAGCGCGGTGTGCTCGATTAACTGGTAATCGCCACCGGTGTCGCTTGCGTCATCGCAGGGTGTCATGCCGGATGTGTCGATAAGCCGTGGTTCCGCTTGTAGAGCGTTTGGCATGAATGCTTCGGGCAGCGAATAGTAGGCTTCATCCCTCCTCGCTCATAGCCCCAGCAAGAGGCAGCTCGACGATGAAGCGGCTACCGCGACCGAGTTCGCTCTCGGCCCAGATGCGGCCTCCGTGTGCCTCGACGATCCATCGGCTGATGGCGAGACCGAGACCCGCTCCGGCTCTTTCTCCGAAGGGACGGCGGTAGAAACGTTCGAAGATGTGCGGGAGATCCTCGGCAGGAATTCCGCATCCGGTATCTTCGACCTCCACGCGAGCGTGTGTCTCGATGCGGTTCATTCGGAGCGTGACGCGTCCGTCCGAGGGCGTGAACTTGAGCGCGTTGTCGAGGAGGTTGAGGAGAAGCCGTCGAAGGCAATGGGGATCACCGCGAACGGGAAGTGGTTCTTCGGACTCTTGGAGCGTGAGATTAAGGTGACGCGCTTCGGCGATAGGACGCATCTGCGCGACGACGTCGCGGCAGAGCCCGTCGAGCCGAAGTGAGGTGAAATTCAAGGCCAGATGTCCGCTCTCGGAGCGGGAGAGCCAGAGCAGATCATCCGTCAAGCGACTCAATCGCAGGACTTCGTCCAAGCACCGTTGAAGCGTTTGGCGATACTCCTCGGCGGGACGCTCGCGGCGGAGAGCGATCTCCAATTCCGAGCGAAGGATGGCGAGTGGCGTACGCAACTCATGCGAGGCGTCTTCGGTGAAGCGCCGCTCGCGTTCGAAAGCCTCGTCCAAGCGGGAGATCATTTGATTGAACGTCTCGGCCAGGCGGGCCAGTTCATCCCGTGAGGGGGGGACTTCGACGCGCTCCTTGAGTTTGTGCGCGGTGATGGTGCGCGCCGCGCGGATGAGACGATCAACGGGACGGAGCGCTCGCGTCGCCAAGAGCATGCCGCCCAAGCTCGCCACGATCAGCGCGAGCGCCGTCGTGACCAGGAGCGTCCCCAAAAGCTTTTGCTCTGCGCGATGAATATCCTCGATGACGTAACCGGCGCGGATGAAGTACTCCAACTCTCCGCGCGCATCCAACGCGCGCCAGGTGACGACGCGCATGGCGCGACCGTCGCGAGTGTGCGCCTCCTCGGCGACGGGATCGCGGCTCGTTCGGACGCGCTCGAGCGTCTCCGGGCGAATGGGAACGCGCTCATTTTCCGAAGCCGCCGCGACATCAGCGATCTCCCCCTCGGGGGTAATCAACTCGACGAATGCCGGTGCGATGGTGAACCGTTCCGTTCGAGGTTCTGGGAACTCTTGCCCTCCTTCGATGGCGCGCAATCGCGCTTCGATGAGCTGCACCTGCTCGCTGAGCGAAGCATCGACGGCGTGGCGCAAGCTTCGAGATAAGTACCAATGCGCGATCAAGGTGGAAGCCATAAGGACAGCAGCCATCAAACTCACGTACCAGATGGTCAGCTTCGTTCGGAGCGAGAGAGCGTGCCAGACGCTCGTGCGCATGCTCGGGTCCTCACGATTCGAGCGCTCTCAAGACGCGGGCCGTGAAGGCCTCTCCGGACGCGAGCGGCTCACTTCCGGAGCGAAGGGAGGCCGATGTGAATGTGCGCGCCGGTGGCAGAGTTCGGGATTTCGTCGCTGAAAGCGACATAGGGGATCCCACGCCGCGTCAGATACTCGATCACCCAGCGTCCTTGTTCGCTTTCCGGATGCAGCGCGACGTCCACGCGTCCACGATGGTCCAGGCCCAAGCGATCGTGCGTCGGCGTTTGCCCGAGTGCACTGATGGGCAGGGGCGTTCCGAAGCGCCACTTGTACGCGCGCATGAGCGCAGCGAGGTCGCTCATGGTGAAGCGACCCCGCCCATAGGAGCGGGACACGCGCGCGACGGTGCGTTCAAGCAATCGCTGTTGGCGCTCGCGTTCGGCCGCTCGATCGGCATATTCTCTGGCGCGCGCCAGAGCTTCTCGAGCCAAGCGCTCAACTTCTTGAGCGGCCACCAATCGCATGCGCGCCGTTTGGGCTTCAAGTTCCGCCCATTCGACTTCGCGTCGGGCGACGAGCCCGCGAGCGTAGAGAGCGCGCCAGCGTTCGACCTTCTCCTCCGCCTTTCGCGCCTCCTCCTCGGCCGCGCGAAGCGCGGCGCTCGCTTGTTCCCAATACGCTTCAGCTCGCTGAAGCTCAGGCACAAGAGGAGCTGATGAAGAGGGCGATTGTGCGAGGAGAGGAGTGAGCAGAAGGAGAAATACCAAAAGGGGGCACGCGCTCCGCAGGATCGGCCTCCTTGAATGCCATTTCGTCATCTCGCGTCAGCGAGTCATTGTACGGGGTCGCAAGAGCTTTCGGCAACTCGAATCACGCTCTCGTGCCGTCCGGCCGCGCGTTGTTCTTCAATCGCGTCCAGAAGCTCAGCCGGTGTTGGAGGAGGACCTTGTGCACCTGACGAGGTGTGACGTTCCCGAGGGTCTCGCTGATCAAGAGATGAAGGCCTTTCTCCGGAGGCGTCTCCCGCTTCAGGTATTCCTGGTAGAACGAGAGGATGGCCGCGCGTTGAGTCTCGCTCACCTCCGGTTCGGCATCGAGCGTCTTGCGCCATTCATGGAGCTTTTCGAGCCACCACCAGATGCGACCGGGATCGAGCTTCAACTCCGCGGCCGCGCGTTCGACGATCGCGCGGGCATCATCTTGTCCGGCGAGGACCTCGCGCCAGTAGATCTTCTCGATCTCGAAGTTCGTTCGACGCAGGCGCTCGCGATGGAGATAGTTCTTCACAACCTCGGAGACGAGGGCATACGGCAATCCCAACTCTCGCGCGATCGTCTTGCGGCGTCCTTCGGGAGGACGCTCGCCGGAAGCGACCATCGCGCGATAGCGTTCTTCTACCCGTCGGCGCTGCTCTGGGGTGAGCTTCTTCGGAAGGGAGGGCGCGGCTTTCGGACGAGCGCGTTTTTTTCGAGAAGCAGCACGACGCGGGAGTTTCTGTTCGCCCCTCTTGAAGGGCTGACGTTTCGCAGTCCGTTGCGCGGAGGGGAAGAGGGGGCGATCCGGGAGGATTCCCCATTGGTCCGGACCCGAGATAGCGGGGCGGCGGAGCGAGCGCTTGCTCGTCGAAGAGGAGCGTGAGGCCGTTGGGGTTCGTCCCTCGCGAGGTCCAGCGGCGACTTTCTTCTGCTCGCGGGGGAGTTCCTCAGGGAAGAGCGCTTCTGTCGCGTGGACGGGAGAGCGGGCGCGATCTTCGGGGCGTCCATCGGATGCGGTGCCTTTTTTGACCAACCGGGCACGGGGCGATCGCTCTGGCGGTTTGCTCATACCCTGCCTCCACGCACGCTCTCTTCGGATAGCCCGCCTTATGATAGCATTTCCTCGTGATGGAGACCAGGCGGGAAGCTCGCACCGAAGACGATTCGTCGTCACCGGAGTGCCGCGTTCTCTCTTGCCAGTGCTCTCCGACATCAGTCACAATGTACGAGCGATCATCGAGGGAGTCATCATGAGCGTTCATGAAGATCGGGGCCTGATCCTTGAGACGCAGCCGGTCGGCCCGTTTTGGATGAACACCTATGTCATCGGGTGCGCGCGGACACGCGAGGCGATCATCATTGATCCGGGGGATGAACCCGAGGTCATCCTTGGGTTCATCGCGCGGCATCAACTGGTGCCGAGATACATCCTCTGTACGCACGGGCATGTGGATCATGTGGGGGCGGTAGCCGAGGTGAAAGCGGCGACGGGAGCGCCGGTGTGTCTGCATCCGGAGGACCTCTTCCTCTACGAGCGCATGGTCGAATGGGGAGCGCTCTTTGGCATGCGCGTCAGACCCGGACCGACGCCCGATCATTGGCTCTCGGATGGGGAGGAGCTGCGCTTCGGAGCGCATCGGATTCGGGCTCTTCATACTCCTGGGCACACGCCGGGAGGGATGTCATTCCTTCTGGACGACATGCTCTTTTCGGGCGATACGTTGTTTGCCGGATCGGTGGGCCGAACGGATCTCCCCGGTGGTTCTTGGCCAACGCTCATGCGCTCCATTCGGGAGAAGCTCCTGCCGCTTGGCGATCACGTTCGCGTCTACAGCGGTCATGGTCCGATGACGACGCTGGGGCGGGAGCGTCGCACGAATCCATTTTTGCAGGGGGAGAGCTATGATTGATTTCCGATTGACGGAAGATCATCTGGCGGTGGAGAAGATGGTGCGTGAGTTCGCTGCTCGCGAGATCGCGCCGCGTATTAAAGAGCTGGACGAGAAGGGAGAGACTGATCCGTCCATCCTGCGCAAGATGGGCGAGCTGGGCCTGCTGGGCATCTGCATTCCGGAGGAGTACGGCGGAGCGGGCTTTGATTACATCGCGCTGGGCCTGGCCTGCGAGGAATT
Source organism: Blastocatellia bacterium (assembly GCA_025055075.1). Taxonomy (NCBI): domain Bacteria; kingdom Pseudomonadati; phylum Acidobacteriota; class Blastocatellia; species Blastocatellia bacterium. The sequence goes on along the minus strand of JANWYV010000004.1, from coordinate 195,328 downwards.
GGAATACGTAGACACGGCGTTTCGTGTCCCGATGTCCGTCCATGTGGGGTTGAATTGCTTGACGCTCCTCACGTGGGGGACTGAAGAGCAGAAGCGACGGTACCTTGTCCCTCAGGCGAAGGGAGAGAAGATAGCGACCTATGCCCTGACCGAGCCCAATGCGGGTTCCGATGTCGTCGGGATGCAGGCGACGGCCATTCGGGATGGCGACTCGTACATCCTCAACGGGGAGAAGGTGTGGATCAGCCTGGCGGACATCGCCGATCATTTTCTGGTCTTCGCGTGGACGGATTTGGAGAAGAAGAAGGTTCGCGACCATTCGGGCGTCTCCGCATTCATCGTGGAGCGAGGAATGCCCGGTCTGACGACGGGCACCATTCATGGCAAGCTCGGCATTCGAGCGGGCAATACCGGGTGGATATCCATGCAAGACGTGCGCGTGCCGAAGGAGAATCTGCTCGGATACGAAGGCGAGGGCTTCAAGATTGCGATGTTCGCGTTGGACCAGGGACGATACACGGTAGCTGCGGGAGCGACCGGACTCATCCGCGCGTGTCGCGACGCGTCGGTACGATATGCGTTGGAGCGGCGAACGTTCGGCAAGCTCATCGGCGAGCACCAATTAGTCAAGGAGATGCTCGCCGAGATGGAGGCCGATTATCAAATTTGCCGACTGCTGTGGCTGCGCGCCGGATGGATGAAGAACATGGGGCTGCGCAACACGCGGGAGACATCGCTGGCCAAATGGATCGCGACCGTCGCCAGCGAGCGAGCGGCCTCCAATGCCGTGCAGATTTACGGAGCCTACGGGTATTCGAACGACTATCCGGTCGAGCGGTTCTATCGCAATTGCAAAGGCGCGGTCATCTACGAGGGGACGCGCGAGATTCACAAGCTCATTCAGGCGGATTACCTTTTGGGATTCCGCACCGATAAGCCCTTGCGGTGCACGCTCCCACCGTGGGAACCTAAGAAGTGACGCGCGCCGACGAAGGGCGGCCTCGCACCGATCGAAGGAGGAATGGCGCTGGATCGCGCGGCGCTCTTAGCGAAAGTTCGGGCGACGATCACGCGATATGGGATGCTGGAGGATGGGGACTTAATTGTCGTCGCTGTCTCCGGCGGACCCGACTCGGTCGCCTTGCTCCATCTGTTGAATGAGCTTCGAGATTCGGCCTATCCTCATCTGCGCTTGCATGTCGCGCATCTCAATCATCAGTTGCGGGGCGAAGAGGCGGATGCCGATGAAGCCTTCGTGCAGCAATTGGCCGAGCGACTCGATCTCCCATTCACAAGTGAGCGTCAGGATGTGCGGGCGCTCGCGCAAGCAGAGGGGCGGAACTTGGAAGAAGTGGCGCGCGAAGTCAGATACGCTTTCCTGCGCCGCGTGGCCGCCGAGGTGGGAGCGCGCCGCATCGCCACTGGTCATACGCTCACGGATCAGGCGGAGACGTTCCTCATGCGCTTGCTGCGGGGAGCCGGCATCGAAGGATTGAGCGGCATTCATCCCATCGTGGATGATCTCATCATTCGTCCGCTTCTGGCTGTGCGGCGCGAGGAGACGCGCGCTTATTGCGAGGCGTTGGGGATCCCCTATCGCGTGGATCGTTCGAATCTGGAGCTGGAGCGATGGCGCAATCGGGTGCGGCAGGAGCTTCTGCCTCGGCTCTTGGCGTTGAATCCTCGGGCTTTGGAAGCCATCGGGCGCGCGGCCGAACGACTGCGCGTGGACGAGACCTATTTCGATGAGATTCTCGGCAACGTGTTCCCCGACGCAGTCATCTCATATGAGCGCGACATGATTCGCCTCTCAGTGGAGAAGTTGCGAGCACTCCATCCGGCGCTTCGCGCACGGGCGTTGCGCGAGGCCATCCGGCAATTGTGCGGGCACACGCGGCGGGTGACGAGTCAGCATGTGGAGGCATTGGACCAATTATTGGAACCGGGGAAGAGCGGGCGTCGCGTCCTCCTGCCCGCCGCGGTGATCGCTTGGCGCGAATTCGACGCGCTCACATTCATGCGTCGGCCGCAGCGGCCGCAGCCTTATTGGAGGGAGTTGCGCCCGAGCGAACCGATTGAGGTCGCGGGCTTCGTGATTCGATGGGAGCGGGGGCGGACGGAGGCACCGCCATCTTCTGATCGGATCGTGGTGCTCGACGATGAGCGTGTGCCCGAACGTCTGGCCGTACGCTCGCGTCGACCTGGGGATCGATACGTTCCGGTCGGGCGGCGGCGACCGCTCAAGCTCAAGACGCTCATGTGGGCGCATCGCATTCCGGTCTCGGAGCGCGATCGCTGGCCGCTGGTCGTCACCGCTGATGAAGATCGCATCGTGTGCGCGCCGGCGCTTCCCGTGGCGGCGGAATTCGCCGTTCACTCCGAGACGCAGCGCCTGGCCGTGATTCGCTTCGAGCGTGGCCGAGAGTGAGCGCGCTGTGATACACTTACATCGGACATTCGACAGCCGGGCTATCGCGCCCGCGAGCCGTCGGGAGAGGAGGGACGAGAGTTGGACTCGAGAGCGCGACAATTGATCTTCTGGATCATGATGGTGGGCGGCGCCCTGCTGCTCTATAACTTCTTCCAAACGTCCACCACGCGAGCGGTGACGGAACTGCCGTTCTCGGATTTGGTCTTGGCGATTCGACAGCGGCAGGTCGTCGAAGCCGTCATCGAAGATGATCGAGTGACGGGAACGCTGCGCGACGGACGGCGCTTTCGGACCGAATTGGCGAATCAAGAGGTCGCCGCACGTGTGGCCGAGATGCTCACCGATGTCGGATCGGAGGCGGATGTGCGTCCCCGCGTCGTCTTTCGCGGAGGAGGGGACACGTACTGGATGATGTTCCTCACGTGGGTTCTCCCCATTCTCCTCTTCGGGGCCTTCTGGGTCTTCATGCTGCGGCAGATGCAGGCCAGCGGTAACAAAGCGCTCAGCTTCGGCAAAAGTCGCGCCCGTATGTTCTCGGGACAGCAAAAGCGAGTGACGTTCAAAGACGTGGCCGGCGTGGATGAGGCGAAGGAAGAGCTGAAGGAGATCATTGATTTCCTCAAAGACCCGCAGAAGTTCCAGAAGCTCGGCGGGCGCATCCCGAAGGGGGTTCTCTTGATGGGACCGCCCGGGACGGGGAAGACGCTCTTGGCGCGCGCGGTCGCGGGCGAAGCGGGCGTGCCGTTCTTCTCGATCTCGGGATCGGAATTCGTCGAGATGTTCGTCGGCGTGGGCGCGAGCCGCGTGCGCGATCTCTTCGAGCAGGCGAAGAAGCATGCGCCGTGCGTCGTCTTCATTGATGAAATTGACGCCGTTGGCCGACATCGCGGGGCGGGACTGGGCGGCGGTCACGATGAGCGGGAGCAGACGCTCAATCAATTGCTCGTCGAAATGGACGGCTTCGAGTCGAACGACGGGATTATTCTCATGGCAGCGACCAATCGTCCCGATGTGCTCGATCCGGCGCTGTTGCGGCCCGGCCGCTTCGATCGGCGCATCGTGGTGAATCGGCCTGATGTGCGCGGGCGCGAGGAGATCCTGCGCGTGCACACGCGGAAGGTGCAGTTGGGGGAGGATGTAGACCTCTCAGTGATCGCGCGCGGCACGCCGGGCTTCACCGGCGCCGATTTGGCGAATCTCGTCAACGAGGCCGCTCTGATCGCCGCGCGGCACAATCGCAAGGCCGTCACCATGCAGGATTTCGAGGCGGCGAAGGATAAGGTCCTCATGGGCACCGAGCGCCGCTCGATCGTCATCTCCGAAGTGGAGAAGCGGAACACGGCCTATCACGAAGCCGGACATACGATCGTCGCCCTCAAGGTCCCGCATGCCGATCCCATCCACAAGGTGACGATCATCCCGCGCGGCATGGCGCTTGGAGTGACGCAGCAGTTGCCCGAATCCGATCGTTACATGCACACGCGCGAGTACTTGGAGAGTCAGATCGCCATCATGATGGGCGGGCGCGTGGCCGAAGAGATCTTCCTGGGAAGCATGACCACTGGCGCGAGCAACGACTTGGAGCGAGCGACCGAGATCGCGCGCAAGATGGTGTGTGAATTCGGCATGTCGCGATTGGGACCACTCACATTCGGACGCAGCGATGAGGCCATCTTCCTGGGGAAGGAGCTGGTCCGCCACCAGAACTATAGCGAAGATACGGCCGTCAAGATCGACCAGGAGGTCAATCGCATCATCATGGAGCAATATGAGCGCGCGCGACAGATCATCCTGGAGAATCGGGAAGCTGTCGAACGGCTCGTCCAAGCGCTTTTAGAGAAGGAGACGCTCGATGCTCAGGAGATTCGCCAGATCGTCGAAGGATGCGCCGACAGGACAGCGGCCTCTGCACCACCTCCTCCTGCGAGTGAGTCGGAGAGGGAGCAAGATAAGGAACGAGAACCGCGTGTGCTGAAGCCTCTTTTGCCCCCTGTGCCCGGCGATACGCCGGCAACGGCCTGAGGCGTACTTCGGTTCTCCTCATTCGCTTGCCGAAGCAAACTGATTGAGCAACTGCGTCTCCACGTGCGTCGCCCAGTCCTCCGCTTCTTCCAAGAGCGCGAGCACGCGGTTGTGGTATTCGTTGTTGAAGGCTTGATCGGTGATGGCGGTGAGATTGGCCAGGACGTTGTAGTACGCACCTTTGATGGCTGCAAGGGCCAATTGCGCGCCGACGGCGACATCGGAGAGGGCGTTCGGCGAACCAATCTGGGCCAGCTCCAGGAGCGCGCGCAGCACAGCGTGAGCCGCTTCGGCAGTGCGCGCGGGGACGATGACGGCGGCCTTGAGTGCCTCTTGAATCTCCTGGTGGCGAAGGCGTTGCTGCTCTTCGGTCTCCTTCGGCAGCCGATAGGCAGCCATAACGCGACGAAAGCTCTCCGCATCGGCTTCGATCGCGGCGGAGAGCGTGCGACGCAGGTCCTCAAGCTGCGCGAGCACCGCGCGCAGGCGCTCGTGCACGTTCTCGAACCGCGGCTTCTGTAACGTCAGACGACTCATCATCTCGCCGAGAGCGGCCGCTAGAGCGCCAGAGAGGGCGGCAGCACTCCCTCCGCCAGGCGCTGGCGTCGCTGCGGCGACCGCATCCAGAAACGGTTGGACGCCGAAGGTTGGAGCCGCCGAGGAAGCTGCCGCTTCAGCTTGGGCCAATGCAGCCGCCAAGCGATTCTCTAGGATTTGCTCTCGACTGAAGTTCTCCAGCTGCAGGTACCACTCGGCGCACGCATCGAGGGCGGCTTGCGGAACGAGACCGACGATCTCGCTGCCCCGCACGCTCACGCCGTAGCGTTCGGCTTCCCGTTTGACCATCTCGAAGGCGCGAAAGATCGGGGTCTGTTCGTAATCCACGAGGTTCATCGAGACCTGGACGATCCCGCGATCTCTCAGCTCGAATCCGAGAGCCTTCACATATCGCAATCCGCCATCGCGTCCGCGAACGGCTCGCGCGATCTTGCGCGCGATCTCGATATCGTTCGTGTTAAGATTCACGTTATAGGCGATGAGCGGAGGACGCGCGCCGACGACGGTCGCGCCGGCCGTCGGATGTACACGCGGTGGACCGAAATCCGGCGCGCGATCGGGATCGCGAGCGATCGCTTCGCGCAAACCCTCGAACTCGCCCTTGCGGATGTTCGCCAGGTCGACGCGATCCGGACGCGTGGCCGCGCGCTCGTAGAGATAGACGGGGATGTTCAACTCTTCAGCAATTCGGCGACCCGTCTCTCGCGCCAATGCGACGCATTCCTCCATCGTGACGTTGCGGATGGGAACGAAGGGAATGACATCGGTCGCACCGATCCGAGGGTGCTCTCCTCGATGTTCGTTGAGGTCAATGAGTTCAGCGGCGCGGCGCGTGGCGCGCACGGCGGCCTCGACCGCCGCTTCCGGTTCGGCGACGAAGGTGATGACTGAGCGATTGTGATCGCGGTCCATCTCGCGATCGAGCACGAGAACGCCGGGAACGGACTCGATCGCGCGTACGATCTCATCGACGACTTCAAGTCGCCGTCCCTCGCTGAAATTCGGGATGCATTCGACGATCTTCTTCATCGGTTGCCTCTTCTGCTGGCGTGGACTGCCCCATGCCTTCGCTCTTATAGCACAGGCGCGAGCGCGCGGACAAGTCGGCTCTCATCGCGCGAGTGGCGGGCGAGCGTTACGAGTCGAGCGCGAATTTCTCTTGACAAAATCGGCCATTCTGGAGATACTATCGGGCCTGGAATGTGCAGGTCGCTCAGCGGAGGAAGTAAGGAGCGAGCGGAGGAGCAATCCGTACGCGCCATCTTCTCCGTGAGCGAAGAAGGAGGATGGGGGCTCGTTAGGAGTCGTCGAGAGGACGAAGTGGGAGGAAGAGCCCGCGGTCACCCGAGAGCCGCGGGCTCTCGCACTTTTCAGAGGACACATCAAGCGCTCGCTGATGTGGTGATACATGTGCACGGGGCCGCGAATAGGAGAGGTCAGTCATGCCCATGGAATTGAGCATCGTGCCTTTCATCCTCATCGGATTCCTCGCGCAGGTCGTAGATGGAGCTCTGGGCATGGGCTATGGGGTCATCTCGACGAGCTTCCTCTTGAGCCTGGGTGTTCCACCCGCCATCGCGAGCGCCAGCGTGCATACGGCCGAAGTATTCGTCACCGGCGCTTCCGGGCTCGCTCATCTGGGCAATGGGAATGTTGAGCGTCGGCTCGTGCTGCGATTGATCATCCCGGGTGTCCTCGGGGGGATTTTAGGGGCCTACGTCCTCACTCAAGTGCCCGGAGAGAAGATCCGACTGGTAGTCGCTGTCTATTTGTTCGCGACAGGAGTGCTGATCTTGTGCCGAGCGCTCGGTCGGCGTGTATCGGGGGCGGGGCGGCCGCGTCTCATCCCTTTGGGATTCGCGGGAGGCTTTCTGGATTCCGTTGGAGGAGGGGGATGGGGACCGATCGTCACCTCCACGCTCGTCGCGCAGGGACAGACGCCGCGCCTAGCCATCGGTTCGGTCAGCCTGACGGAGTTCTTCGTCACCCTGGCCCAAGCGGTGACCTTCCTCGTCGTGCTTCGATGGGTACATTGGCCGGTGGCGATTGGCCTGTTGATCGGAGGGGTATTGGCGGCGCCGCTGGCGGCTTATATGTGTCGTCGGTTGCCGGCGCGCGTTTTGATGGGATTAGTCGGTGTCCTGATCCTCGTGCTGAGCCTCCGCACAATTTATCGCGCGGTGTCCTGAGCGGCGGCCGAACAACCCGCGCGGAACCTTTTCCCCATAGTCTTCGTTTTGCTGGATGGATTTTGGCAGAGCGATAATTGAGGGAGAGCGATGTGGGGGCAAGGACGGCCTTGGTGAGCAGCGACGTGCAATTGGTTCGTCGGTGCTTGGCCGGAGAAGAAGCGGCGTGGGAGGAGATCGTGAGGCAATATTCCCGCCGCATCTATAGCTTGGCCTACCGCTTCACGGGCAATCGCGCGGCGGCAGAGGATCTGACGCAGGAAGTTTTCCTCCGCCTCTACCGTGCGCTCGAGCAATACGATCCGCGCGAAGGAGACCTGGCGAACTGGCTCATGCGGGTCGCGCGCAACTTGATCATTGACGATTATCGTCGGCGCGCGCGCACGCCGACAGAAGAGGGAGAGGACTTGGCGGATCACGAACACCATTTGCGCGCCGATGAACGGGGCGATCCGCAGGTTCAGATCGAACGGCGTGAGCTGAGCGAGTTGATCCATGCCGCTTTGGCGAAGCTCTCGCCTGAGCTGCGCACGTGCGTCATCCTCCGCGATTTGGAAGGGCTCTCGTATCAGGAGATCGCTGAGCTTCTACAGATCCCCGAAGGGACGGTGAAGTCGAGGATCAATCGCGGGCGGTTGGAACTGGCTCGCGTCCTGCGCCGCATGCGGGTGATATGATGAACTGTCAGCAATTCGAACAACAGATCAGCGAATATCTGGACGGGACGCTTCCCGAAGGGCGGGCGGAGGCGTTCGTCGCGCATCTCTTCTCGTGCGCGGCATGTCGCGCGTCGCTGGATGATGTCCGAGCGGCGCTCGAGTTGTGTCGGAGCGTCGAAGAAGTCGAGCCTTCGCCCGATCTCGACGAGCGTCTTCGCCATGTCCTGCGGGGCGCGGCCATGAGTTGCGACGCCTTCGGCGAGTTGATCCCCAATTACTTCGATGGGGTGCTCACGGCCGACGAGTATCATCTCTTCGAGGCGCATGTGCGCGTTTGTTCGACCTGCCGTCAGACCTTGGAGCAGGTGACGGCGGTCATGCGGCTCCTACACGACGTCGGCGCCGTCGCCCTCCCGGAGGGATTGGACGAGCGCCTTCTCCACGCCGTGCGCACGATGGATCGTGATTTGAGGCGAAGCCAGCTCTGGCAGCTACGCCGATGGTGGGCCGCGTGGCGCTTGGGATGGCGTGTGCCGCCGCTCTCGTTGCCGCTGCCGCAGTGGGCGATGGCGTTGATCCTCTGTGCGGCGACGTTTGGATTTGTGTCCCTGAACCTCTTGGGGGAAAGCGGTGAAGGTTCGGTCCGTCCTTCGATCGCGCGTCTTTTCGATCGCGCGACGGAGGTGAGAGTGGAAGGGGAGCGAATGGTCGAGCACCTGGAACGGTGGCGCGCGCAGGTGAATGCGTTCCTTCGAGCGTTTCGGTCGGATGGCGAGCGATCGAAGGACGCGCTGGAGCAAAGAAGGCCTTCGCCCTGAGGTGGAATCGAAGGAGAAGGGACGTCATGCCGTCACAGTTCATCTTCTGCGCTTATCATCCGACGCATCGAGCATTGGTACGATGCTCGGCCTGTCATCGGCCGCTTTGTCCGGCCTGTGACCATCGCATCAAGGGATTCCCCTATTGCCAGGAGTGCATCGTGCGGGGCGTCGAACTTCTGCGACGTTCGACTCGGTGGACCTCCGCGGAGGCCCCGCGTCGTCCTCCTTCGCCGCGTCTGGCTGCTCTGTGTGCTTTAGTGCCGGGCTTGGGGGCTGTGTACAATCGGCAGAACGTCAAGGCCTTCGTGCATTTCCTCTTGATCGTCGGCTTCTTCGAGTTGGCCGATGTGACGGACCTCGCCCTCTTCGGATTTGGGGGAGCGGTGTTCTACCTCTTCTCGATCTTGGATGCCTATCGCACGGCGGAGGCGATCGCTCGGGGGATGGATCCGGTCGAAGAAGATGATCGCCTGCGACAGCTATTGCGCGAGCACTTGGCGTGGGTGGCGCTGGGGCTCATTCTCCTTGGAGGGTTCATTCTGGTGTCGGACGTTATCGAGGCGTTGCGTATTTCGCTCGCGGGGCGTCACCTCTGGCCGCTCGTGTTGATCGCATTGGGAGCCTATCTGCTCTATCGGTCTGCGCGCCTACGCGCATCATCGGGACGCCGATCGTTCGATCGGCATCGTCCCCCCCCGCCGCTGTTCTGGAAGACGGGGCCGTTGACCGGATCATTGGTCGAGACGGAGTCAAGCGACGAACCCAAACCACCGGCCAAAGGGCCGAGATGGTGAAAGCTGTGGAGAGGAGGGGGCTATGAGGAGCGTGCTTCGATTCATTGGAGGGGTCATCGCTGTCTTCATCGCGTTCTGGCTCGCGGTGCAATTGCTCGGATTTCTCTTCACGTTAATCGGGATCGTCATGAACTTGGTGAAGCTGGCGATCATCGTGGGGCTCATCGCTCTCTTGGGCTATGGGCTCTATCGGTTTCTTGTCCCGACCGAACGCCGTGTGGAGTGACGAGCAGCGCGTTCCTCACCTGAGGGGCCTTTGAACGGGTGCCGGGGAGCGTTCTCCGTCTCGGCAGATCGCGAAACGATGAGGTAAAATTATTCCCGGTGCGAGACCTTCGCCGGGAGGGAGAGCGATGAAGGAGAAAGTGATGGAGCAATCGCCGCACACCCAAGAGAATGTGACCACCGTAGTGAGCAAGCGTCTGGGAACGCTTGCACGCTTGGCCGAGGATCTTTGGAGCGGAAACATGCGCTTGGTCAAGCGAGGTGTGCAACGCGGCTTGTGGAAGGTCGAAGATTGGGCCGATGAGGCGGCCCTCTACATCCGACGGCATCCGTATCGCGTGCTCGGATTGGCATTGGGATCGGGATTGGCCATCGGTGCGTTCCTGGGCGCTCGCTTCGCCCGCAAGTAGGTCCGGGGAAGAGAGGTGTGCGCGGAGCGCGTGCCGAATGAAGGGGTGAACCCGGCAGATGGCACTCGGCGCGCGAAGAAGTCGGAAGGAGTTTTCCTTTTTGTGGGATTATGCTTTCGTCGAGGCCCCAATATCTTCCTTGAGGAGCGCCCGTATGCGATGGAATTGGAGGACGAAAGTCGCCACATCTTGGCTGCTGCTTCTCGCGATAGTGCAGCCGGGTTGGGGACAAGAGACGACGGTCACGCTTGAATCCCCGCTCGTTTTGGTGGACGCCATTGTCCTCAGCAAGAAGACGAACACGATCGTCGGCGATCTCAAGCGCGAGGATTTCCTCCTCTGGGAGGACGGGAAGAAGCAAGAGATCGCGCACTTCAGTCGAGAAGAGCTGCCCCTCTCCGTCGTTTTGCTCTTGGACGTCAGCGGCAGCATGCATCCCATCATTGATGAGGTCCAACGCACGGCGCTCGACGCGCTCTCCAAGCTGAAGCCGCAAGATAAGGTGGCGTTGATGATTTTCGCGACCAAGGCAAAACTTCTGGTCGAACTGACGTCGGATCGCGCAGTGATCGTCGAGAAGTTGGAGAACATCTGGAGCGAGACGAGCGATGTGGGATTCGCGACGTTCATCAACTTGGGCATCTATGAGGCAGCGCGTTACTTACGGAAGAAGACCGAGCCGACCGAACGGCGCGCCATCGTGATGATCACCGACGACGTCGACACCAGTTGGTTCCGCAGCGGTCCGCCACGCGATGTCGTCTTGCGAGAGCTATATGAGGGTGGGACGGCGCTCTGTGGAATCCTCGTAGGGTATGCGCGGACAGCCATGAAGGCGGCCGATTATGGCACAACGGCGGCAATCACTGTCCTGAATCCGGCTGCTGGAGCCCTCTTGATCGCCTTACGACTTCTTCGGCGCGCCTCGGGGGTTACCGGTAGTGCTAAGTTCTATGCCGAGCGCACTGGGGGAGTCGCCGTGAAGGGGAATCCTGAAGAAGTGGGGACGATCCTCGTTGGAGTCATGGAACTTTTGCGCACGCGGTATACGCTCGGCTACGCTCCTCTGAATTCGACTCCTGATAGGCGCTTCCGCGAGATCAAAGTCTCGGTGAGCGAGCAAGTGAAGAAGGCGAAGGGAGAGCTGGTCATCCTTGCGCGTCGCGGGTATTATCCGAGCCGCCCTGTTGCCCGACGTTGAAGGATCGTCCCCTCTTGGACCATGCGGGCTCTTACAGGTTGATGACGGCCCATCGGCATCACACTTCGACGACCTCCACGATGGGCGTGACTTCAGATTTCGGCAGCAAGGCCGGCCAGTAGGCGATGATCTCCTCCACGCGGGGACGACCGCCGGCGAACCCCGTCGCCGTCGGTGGGCCGTTGAGGATCAATGGGGAGATCTCGCGCGTGAAGCGTTCGACGGCCTGCTGATTGTAGCTGCGCACGGCGATGCGAAGTTGGACTTCGGCGAGGTCGGGCGAGGGATTCGGAGCCAACGGACCGTGGCAGGCATTGACGCCGAGAAATTCGGTGAGGATCTCCTCGAAGTGTAAGCCGAGCCGCTCCAGTCGCTTCCTCAGGATTTCGTCCGCTCGCTTCGCCTTCTCATACGCATCGGGCCAGCTATAGACGAGCGTGCCGACGGCTTTGTATCCGGCAAAATAACTGATCGAGACTTTGTAGAATTCGGTCGGGGGCGCGCCCTTGATCCCCCACACTTTCACTCGATCGGGCCCGATCTCTTCCAGGCGAATCGTCGTGAAGTCGGCGATACATTCGGGGACGATGTACCGACGGGGATCGCCGATCTCGTACACGAGTTGCTCCTTGAGGATCTCTATGGTGATCCGTCCCCCTGTCCCCTCATGTTTGGTGACGACGAACGTGCCATCCTCATGAGCCTCGACGATCGGATAACCGACGCGGTCGAGATCGAGGAGAGTCCTCCAAGCGATCTGGGAGTTCCCGCCCGTGCATTGGGCGCCGCATTCGATGATGTGGCCAGCCACAATGCCAGCGGCCAACTTATCGTACTCATCCTCGCGCCAGCCGAATTCGTAGATCATCGGGGCGAGCGTAAGCCCGGCGTCCGTCGTACGTCCGGTGATGACGACCTGCGCGCCTTGCCTAAGGGCGTCCACGATCGGGAAGGCCCCGAAATATACGTTAGCACTTTGCACCTGCGGGCGGACATCACTCAGGGGGCGACCCGTATCGAGGTTTCGCAACTCATGCCCGCGAGCCATCAGATCGTCGAGTCGGTCGAGGATGTCGTCGCCGGCGACGACTCCAATGCGCACGCCCGAGAGGCCGAGCTTCCGGGCGACGGCGACGACAGCATCGCGACAGGCCCATGGGTTCACGCCTCCGGCATTCGCGATCACCTTGATGTTCCTCTCCAGGCAGATCGGCAGGATGCGCTCCATGAGGGGGACGAAGTCCCGAGCGTATCCAAGACGTGGATCGCGCGCCTTTTGCTTTTGGAGGATGGACATTGTCACTTCGGCCAGATAGTCGAGCGAGAGGTAGTCCACTGGGCCGAGCGTGACCTGTTCGACGGGGGCTTCCAAGCTGTCGCCCCAAAAGCCTTGACCATTGGCGATGCGAATGGTCCTCATCGTCTTCCTCCGTCGATGTGCCTGATGCAGATAGTACGCGGCTGCTGTTTTCGACGTCAATGTTGACCTCGCTCTTCCCATGGCGAGGGCCAGAGCGCTATGCTCTTGCGTATTTCGCGAAAGGAGGCAGAGCGATGACGCTCAAGGAGTGGCAAGAGTATCGCCAACGGATGAACGAGAAGATCTTGGGAAGCGGTCATCTGGGGATCAAGCGCTTTTTCGCGCTCGATCATCAGGCGTATGAGGCCGGAGCGCTCTCGCCGAAGGTGAAAGAGCTGTTGGGACTGGTCGCCTCGCTCGTGCTCCGCTGCGACGATTGCATCACCTATCATATCATTCGCTGTCACGAGGAAGGGGTCACACGCGAGGAATTCTTGGAGGCATTCAATATCGCCTTGGTCGTCGGCGGCTCGATCACGATCCCGCACCTGCGGCGCGCCTTCGAGCGATTGGAGGAAGTAGAAGCGGCGGGGCGTGGCGAAGTTGCGTCTTGACGAAGATGGGCTCGGTTGCCTAGGGCCTCCGCGTGTGCTAAGGTTACCCTGGTATGCGCACGCCGAGATCCGTGCTCATCTTGGGGGGAGCCGGGCTCATCGGCTTTGAGATCGCCCGAGCCGTCGCGCGCGAGATCGAACCCCACCTGCTCATCATCGGCGGGCTCTTCGAGCGCGAGGTCGAGGAAGCGCTCGCTGCGTTGCGCGCGGAGTTCCCGCATCTGAAGCTGGAGGGAGTATGGGGGGACATCTTCCTCCGCAAAGAGGATCGTGGGCTCACGCGGCGGCAGCTCATTGAGGATCCCGCTCGGCGGGAGGCGCTCTTTCAGGACCTCTTCGGCGATCTCGATCGCGCCTATGAGAAGTCGTGGCTGGTCGCCATCATCCGTCGGTTCAAGCCCGAGATCATCGTGGATTCGATCAACACGGCCACGGCCATCAGCTATCAGGACGTCTACACGAACTCGATCGAGGCGCACGAAGTCCTGAGGCGACTCGTGCGCGCCATCGAAGCGGGGGATCTGGCGGCGCTCGCCGCGATGCGCGGGGAAGTCTCGCGAAAGATCGAGGCGTTGATCGTCTCGCAAGGCATCCCGGAATTGGTGCGACATACGCTCTTGCTCTATCGCGCGATGGTGGAGGTGGGGACGCGGCTCTATCTGAAGATCGGGACGACGGGGACTGGAGGGATGGGGTTGAACATTCCTTACACGCATAGCGAAGACCGGCCGAGTGCGTTGCTCATCTCGAAATCGGCTATTGCCTTCGCGCATACGGGGCTGCTTTTTCTGATGGCGCGCACAGCCGGTGGGCCGATCGTCAAAGAGATCAAACCGGCAGCGTTGGTGAGCTATCGGCGAATCGCCTTCCAAACGGTACGGCGTGGGGGCGAACCCGTGTACGTCTATGCGAGTAAGGTGGTGCCTTTGGATGACGTCTTGGAATTGGCGCTGCCGCCAGAGGACTTCGAGCGACTGGAGGAGCTGAAAGTCGTGGGCGTAGATACGGGGGAGAACGGCTTCTTCGCGCGCGGGGAGTTCGAGACGATCACCAGCCTCCATCAAATGGAGGCAGTGACGCCCGAAGAGATCGCGCAAGCGGCCGTGTTGGAGATCAAAGGGAGCAACACGGGCGTGGATGTGATCGCTGCCATTGATGGAGCCGTCATGCCTCCCAGCTATCGCGCGGGATATTTGCGGGGATTGGTGATTGAACGGTTGAAGCAGTTGGAGCGAGAGACCGGCACTTATAGCATCGCCATCGGACAATTGGGACCGCCGGAGCTGACCAAGCTCTTATACGAGGCGCATCTCTTGAAGATGCGCTATAAGACGCTCACCGCGGTGATCGAAGCCGACCCTCAGGAGATGGCTGAGAGCCTGTATCGTCTCATCTGTCACAGCAAAATTCGGGATGTGATCACCTCCATCGGCGTGCCGATTCTGGCGCCTGATGGACGACGGCTCTTTCGCGGACCGCTCATTCGCATTCCGGAGCTCAAGGGGGAATCGCGCGTGCGGATTACGCGAGCAGAGGTGGATCGGTGGGCGCGAAAGGGATGGGTGGATTTGCGGACGGAGAACATGCGGGTGTGGCAGCAGCGGTTTCGCATCATGGCGCAGAACATCGGCGCGATGGTGGATCAGGGGTCGGCGGCCATCACTCGTGCCTCGTACACGTCGGAGAAGATCAACATCGGCGAGGTCGTCGGATGGATCTTCAACAATGAAGAGCGGGCCTATCGCATCAAGTCGTGATGATGAAGGTCGCCCTCACTGGCAGTATCGCCGTCGGCAAAAGCACGGTCTTAGCTTTGTTCCGCGAGCTGGGGTGTCACACGATGGAGGCCGATGAGATCGCCCATGAGGTGATGCAGCCCTGTCGGCCGGCGTATCACGACGTCGTTCGCGCCTTCGGGCCGGAGATTCTCGCCGAGGATGGGACGATCCATCGAGGTCGGCTAGGAGCCATCGTCTTTCGCGATTCGGCTCGGCGGGAGCAATTGAATCGCTTGGTGCATCCTCACGTACTTGAAGAGATCGAGCGGCGAATAGCGGAATTGGAGCGGAAGGATCCATCGGGAATCCTCATTGTGGCCGCCGCGCTCGTCATCGAGGCGGGAGCCCATCGGCGGTTCGATCGGACGATCGTCGTCTATTGCGACGAGGAGGAGCAAATCGCTCGTTTGAGGCGACGCGAGGGGATCAGCCGTGAGGAGGCCTTGGCGCGCATCCGGGCGCAACTCCCCTCGAGCGAGAAGCGACGATACGCCGATTTCGAGATCGACACATCGGGGCCTTTGGAGCAAACGCGCGCGCAGGTGGAGGCGATATATCGGCACTTGCGCGCCGGATCCTCCACCCTTTCGTAAGGCGAGGCGGTCGGCCCTTCGGATACGCCTATGCGAATCGGCATTGATGCGCACGCCATTGGGAGCCAAACGGCGGGGAACGAGACCTACATCAAGAACCTGATCGAAGCGCTCGCCGCTATTGATGCGGAGAACGAGTACGTCCTGTTCTTCACGCGTCCGGAAGTGGCAGAGGCGTGGCGGGGGCGATTTCGGAATTTCCGCGTCTGCTTGGTGCGGCCGCACACGCGATATGTTCGCATCCCCTTCAGCTTACCGCTAGCGGCGTGGCGAGCGGGTGTGGATCTCCTGCACGTTCAATATGTGGCGCCGCCGCTTTGTCCGCGGCCCATCGTTGTGACGATTCACGATCTCTCGTTCGAGCATTTGCCGCAGATGTATACGCCACGCGAGCGATGGCTCTTCAAGCTCGCCATCGGCTACACGGCGCGCCGTGCGGCGCGAATCCTAACGGTCTCCGAATATTCGGCGCGCGATATTCTGGCGACGTATCGCGTTCCGCCGGAGCGCGTCGTGGTGACGCCCGAGGGGGTGAGCGCGCTCTTTGCTCCCGTTCGAGATTTGGCGCGCCTGCAAGCCGTTCGCCAGCGCTACGGCATCTCGCGCGAGTACATCTTGAGCGTCGGCAGCTTGCAGCCGCGGAAGAACCTCGTCCGGCTGATCCACGCCTACGTCAACTTGCGTCATCGGGATGACGAATTCGACCATCAGCTCGTGATCGTGGGAAAGAAGGGATGGCTGTATCAGGACATCTTCCGAGCGGCCCAGCAATCGCCGTTCGTCAAGGACATCATCTTCACGGGCTATGTTCCCGAAGAAGACTTGCCAGCCCTCTACAGCGGGGCGACGGTCTTCGTTTATCCCTCGATCTTCGAGGGCTTCGGCCTTCCCGTGTTGGAAGCAATGGCCTGTGGGGTTCCAGTCATCACGAGCAACAGCTCCTCGCTGCCGGAGGTCGTGGGCGAGGCGGCCATCTTGGTGAATCCCTACGATGAGCGGGCGATCGAGGTCGCACTCCGGCAGGTCATCTGGAATGCGGAGCTGCGGCGCGAGTTATCCCAACGAGGGCTTCGGCGCGCCCAGCAGTTCTCCTGGAAGCGCACGGCCGAATTGACCTTGCGCGCGTATGAAGAGGTCGTGCGTTCGCTTCCGAGGTCGGAGCGCGCCACGTCGGCGCGGGCCATGAGCCTCTCGCGATAAAGGGCGCGCCGAGGGAGGGAGCAGGCGGTGAAAATCGCCATCATGGGGATTCGCGGCATCCCTGCCAACTACGGTGGCTTCGAGACCTTCGCCGAGCAATTGGCGACGCGGCTCGTGGCGCGTGGCCATGAGGTGACCGTTTACGGGCGCAGTCATTACGTCACGATTCCCGAGCGCGAGTATCGTGGCGTTCGACTCGTCGTCCTTCCCACCATCCGGCATAAGTATTTCGACACGGTCGTGCACACGTTCCTCTGTGTGCTGCACGCTTGGCGGCGTCCCTACGACGTGATCCTCTTCTGCAATGCGGCCAATGCTCTGGCAGCGGGGCTGGCGCGCCTCTTGGGCAAGCGGGTGGCGATCAATGTGGATGGGCTTGAATGGAAGCGGAAGAAGTGGAATTGGCTGGGACGGACGTATTACCGAATCTCGGAGCGACTCGTGACGAAGTTGCCGCATGCGGTCATCACGGATGCCGATGTGATTCGCGCTTATTATCGGGAGCGCTACGGGCTGGAGACGCGCATGATCGCGTACGGGGCGGACGTGGGGCGATGCGCGGATCCTGAGGGCATTCGTGCTTTCGGCGTTGAGCCCGAACGATACATCCTCTATGTGAGTCGCCTGGAGCCCGAGAACAATGCGCACTTAGTGATTGAAGCTTTCGAGGGGGTGGAGACGGACATGAGGCTATTGATCGTGGGAGACGCCCCCTACGCCCGTGCCTATGTGCAACGGCTGAAGCGCACGCGCGATCCACGGATCATCTTCGCGGGCTTCGTCTACGGGGAGAATTACCGCCGCCTTCAGCAGAACGCCTACTGCTACGTGCACGCGACGGAAGTCGGAGGCACGCATCCGGCACTCGTCGAAGCCATGGGGTTTGGCAATTGCGTGCTCGTTCTCGATACGCCGGAGAATCGGGAGGTCGCCGGAGACGTCGGCCTCTACTATCGCACAGTCGAGGAATTGCGCGAGCTCTTGCGCGAGGTGATCGCCCATCCGGAGCGCGTGGCGCGATTGCGGCAGCGCGCGATGGAGCGGGTGCGCGCGTGCTACGATTGGGAGCGGATCACCGATCAATACGAGGCGCTCTTTTTCGAACTCTTGGGACGACCGTGGCCCGGTCGCGCAAGCGCTCCCGTTCGGGACGAATCGTCATTGGCGGAGTTGAAGGTCGACCCGCCTGTTCGGACGTCCATGAGCTTCGAATAGTGCCTTCGCGCGCCGATCCTCAAGCAACCGCTTCGGATGGTCCTCGCACTGAATCCGACGCGTTTGGACCAATAGCTGCGAGGGGAGGGCAATCGTCTCATCCACGTGCGGGAAAGAGCGTGGCGCTTGCACGCGATATTCGGTGGGAATTTCTGACGCGGAATTCAAGAGCTGGTCGTCTCCTCCTGCGGGACGCGTTCTAAGGCAATCGGATCGAGTGTAGCGAGACGTTCGCGAGCCGTGCGTCCGACTTCTTCCGTGCGGTAATCAGTGGCGATCTTCACATAGAGATCTACAGCCTCAGAGGTCTTCCCCTGAAGCTCCAGCGATCGCGCGAGGTCAAGTTTCAGAACCGCCTCGGGCAATTCCCCAGGGTCCTCAAGGAGCCGACGATAGTGCTTCTCGGCACCGGCGGGATCGCCCGTCGCCAGAAGGTGCTCAGCTAGGGCAAGTCGAGCGAGTCGTGCCGTTTGTCCCTTTCCTTCGGCTAATCGCTCCAAATCAGCTTTGCCCTCAGGTTGCCGCAGATGCAGTTTGCATAAGGCCGCATAGTACTCGGCCAGCGCGCGATAACTCGGATGCTTTTGAGCAAGGCGGGTGAACGCGTCGAGGGCTTCGCGGTATTTCTGCTCCTCGCTCGCATATGTTCGACGGAGCGAGTCCGAAGGAGTCGAGGTCACTTCGGCTGTGAAGATCTCGTATGCTTCGGCCCATGCCTTTTCTGCACCCTCACGCCGATACGCCGTGAAGAGTACGGTGCCAAGGACCAACACCAACAAAGCACCGATGCCCATAGCTGTGCGGAGGATCTGGCGCCGATGGTGCTTGGCCCACGCGGCCAATCGCTGATAGCGGTCTCGGAACGCATCATGTTTGAGCTCTCGGGCCGTGATCTTGGCCTTCTTCTTCCTGACTTTGATCGCCGCTTTCGCCAAGTCCGCGCCCCTCCATCTTGTTCAAAATCTCATTTTGTCCTTTCTGCCCCAGGTGCTATAATGTAGTAGCAGCTCGGATCTGGCTCTGTCAAGGAAAGGGGCCGATCGAGGATGCGGTGTTTGAAAGTGTGATCGCCCCCATGAGGAGGAAAGGATGTCGCAGGGATCGAACCAGATCATGACGCCGGAGCCGGTCGCTGGGGTCTTGGATCAATTCGTCGCTGAAGATGCGCGCGAGCGGCGCCGATTGCTCTGGGCCACGGGTGTGGCGATCCTCTTTCATGTGGTCCTCTTCTTGCTGCACTTGGAGAACATCTTTCCGAGCCGTCCGCTTCCGGAGCCGGAGCCGCCAGAGCAACTCGTGGCCATTCAGTTTGAATTTCCGGAGATGGAAGTCGCCGGGGGAGGGGGGAATCGGGAATATTCCCGACCTCCGGAACCAGTGCCGCAGAAACTTCCGCTACGTTCCGAGCCTGCGCCGGTACCCATTCCAGTTCCCTTTAAGGCGCCACCGCCCCCAGAGCAAGCGCAATTGCCTTCGCTCGATACGCGGCTACAAATCACTTCCCCATTCAGCTTCGGACCTGTGGAGGCTCCTCCGGGAGCTGGAGGGACGGGCGGTGGTAATGGAGCGGGAGAAGGACGGGGCCTGGGGGATGCTTCCGGAGAGAGTGTGGGCGAAGGGATTGCGGGACGCGGAGGCTATGGCCGGCCGATCATCACTTATAAGCCGCGTCCGGAATGGACCGAAGAAGCCCGGCGTAATCGCATTCAGGGTGTCGTCGTCCTCAGCGCGACGTTTGGAGCTGATGGAGTCGTCCGCAATATTCGAGTGATCCGAGGACTCGGGTACGGGCTTGACGAGAAGGCTATCGAGGCGGCCAAGCAGATCAAATTCATCCCGGCGCGAGGACCCGATGGACGTCCGGCGAGCGTGCGCGCGACGATCAATGTGGAGTTCAACCTGCTTTGATCCCTACATCCCTTGGTGATCTTCGCGTGTCATTAGGGACGGGTCGTGTGAAGTAGGCGAGGAGAAGCCCATCGTCATCTCGCCGTGCCTTCTTTTCGGAAAACTTCATCGGGAACCGAGGGCGCATTTTGGTGTCTATGAAAGGGGAGATGGAGGGAATGGCTCGCGCGGAGGCCATGGAAAGGTATGCGCTTCTGATCGAGTGCGCCGACGCGGAGCAGCTCGAGACGGTTGGAGACTCATTTGTGGAGCGGCTGCGCGCGGGCGAGCGAGAGGCCTTTGAGCAGCTCGTCATGCGCTTTCAGGCGGATGTTTACGGATTGCTCCATCGACTTCTGGGAGATTCCGAAGAAGCGCGCGATGCGACGCAGGAGACCTTCCTGAAGGTCTACCGCCATATCGGCCGCTTTCGTGGCGAATGCGAATTGAAGACGTGGATCTACCGCATCGCGATCAATCATGCGACCAATCGCCATCGGTGGTGGCGGCGCAATGGGGATCGGCTAGTTTCGATGGAGTCTTTGAGAGAGGGCATGGAGCTTCCACTGAGCGAGACGCTGGCGGATCCTCGAGCGGATCCGGAGCAACAGGCTATCGCGCGAGAGGAAGAACGATTGCTCGTGGAAGCGCTCGGGCGGATCAAGCCCATCTTTCGGACGGCGGTACTGCTGCGAGATGTCGAGGGGCTCAGTTACGAGGAGATCGCCGCGATGCTTCAGGTCTCCGTGGGCACCGTGAAGTCGCGGATCGCCCGTGGACGTGAGGCATTGCGACAACAGCTCCATCGCCTTCAGGACCGGCATGGGGGATGGCGTGCCCAGGGCATGGAGCCGCGAGCGCGGACGGATTGACCAGCTCCGGTTCGAGACAGATTCGCCGATGGGTCGAGGCGAGCTGTTTGACACTCAGGCCAGCACCAAGACATCGAACCGGAGCTGGTGAGTCACGTTCGGGGTAAGGAGCGGCACGGAACATGCCGATGCGTTTGAAGGAGCCAAGCATGAGGGAGTGTGCCCACATTCGACGGGAACTCTCCCCGTATTTGGATGGAGAGCTTTCGCCGAAGCAAGAGCGCATCCTAGAACGGCACCTGACGGCCTGCTCAGCTTGTGCGCGTCATCTGGAGGAGTTGAAGGTATTAGCCCACGGCTTGAGGCGACTGCCGCGTCCGGCGGTTCCCCGGGATCTGGCGGATCAAATCCTCACTGCTCTTGAGGGGGAGCACCAAAGGGCCTACGCCGGGCACGGATTCCTTCGGTTGATCAAGCATCAGGTGTTCGCTCATCCGAAGGTGGCTTCGGCCCTGATGAGTCTCATCATCACTCTACCCCTGCTAGGTGCCTTACTCTCGGTGCTTCGACCTGTCCCGGAGATTCCTCTGACCTACCATCACACGCCGATTGCTCTGGATGCTCAACAGTACGGCCTGCTTAACGGTAGGATTGAGGACTGGGCGGGATCCTACACGTTCCCGCGTCTTCGTTCTCCAGGGCATTTGGAGAGATTGTTTCATGCGGCCGCGAGCGATCAGCTCATGGTCGTGACATTTGTTCACCCAGATGGGCGAGCGTCGTTTGTGGATCTTGTCGCGCCCTCGCGACCCGTGAACCTGACGGAGGTGGAGACTTCATTCTCCGACGTTCGCTTTGAACCCGCGAAGCGAGCCGGACAGCAGCCGGTGAGCACACAGTTGGTCATGCTCCTGCACCGGCTCGATGTGAGCTACTAGCCTGCAGCCGAAGGTCCTCTAAACTTCTTCCAGCACCTTTCGCATTGACCAAAGGCGATCCGCTCGATAGATTAGGTCCGGCTTTTTGCGAAACTCGCGCGGAGGCGGAGGCTCATGAGACGAATGTGGCGACGATCAGATCGAGGGTGGCGCGTCGGGATCGTAGCGCTGCTTCTTGGAGTGGGGATGGCTCCTTCGGGATCGGGGGTTGGGGCGCGCTCCCTGAGCGACGTGGAGAGTGGCGATGTCGTGCTCCGGATCAGCGAGCCGCGAATCCTTTCGATCCAAGACGGCAGTCGGCTTTTCCTCGGCGAAGGGATCGAAGATCCCAACGGGTACGGACGGCCTGGGGGCAGCGGTCTCATCGTCATCTCAGGAATCGGCTTGGCGGGAGCGACGGGTATCGAGTTCGATGGAAGCGGAGTGCGCGGGGAGATCGTGAGCGCGGGGACGTCCGCGGAGCTGAACCCCTCCATCCTTGTTCGCGTCACGATTGAGCCGACGGCTGAACTCGGACCGCGCGCGTTCACGCTGTTGACGCCACGGGGGCCGGTGCGCAGTGAAGGGGTAGCGTTCATTGTCACTCCTCCTCGCATTCTCGCCGTCATAGATGGGGAAGGCGCACCGGGATCGAGCGGGCGGATCGAGGTCTTTGGCATTGGACTCGATCGCGCGCGGGCGATCGAATTCGAGGGAAGCGGCGTCAGCGGAACCATTGTCCCTTCGGGGATTGGGTTCGAGTTTTTGAATCCCATCGTGGAGGTTGACCTTCGAATCGCTGAAAACGCGTCCTTAGGGGAGCGTTCGTTCCTCGTGGAGACAGCACACGCGCGCGTGAGGAGCGAGCGGGTTCGGTTTCGAGTGGTTACTCCGCGTATCGAGGGAATTTGGGAGGGGCACAATTTCCATCCTGATCAAGGCTTCCGTTTGAGTGGTGAGGGGGCTCGGGATTCCTTCGGTCATGTGCTCGTCTTCGGTATCGGGCTGGGAGGGGCAACGGAGGTGACCTTCTCTGGCTCGGGGATTGAGGCGCGGCTTATGCCCGGATTTCCAGAACAGCAACGGGAGTTAAATCCGGTTCTCACGGTTCATGTGCGGATCGCTCCGGATGCTCCCTTGGGAGGGCGAACAATCCGGGTGACGATTCCACGGGCGCCAGGTCGAGTGGAGAGTCATGAGACGGGAGTCACCTTCACGGTCGTCGAACCGCGCATTGATGGCATTGCCGATCGGCGTGGGTTCAATGAAGCGATCGCTGGTGCTTGTGGCGAAGTAGAAGTGCGGGGTGTGGGGTTGCGTGAAGCGACGCACATCACGTTCTCCGTACCTGGGGGGATTCGCGGGACCGTCAGGCCGACGACTTCGAGCGCGCCGCTCTTGAACGAGCCGTTGCGCGTGTGGTTGGCGATTGACGCCGATGCGGTGATCGGACCTCGCTCGTTCTCCCTGCGGACGCCACGCGGAGAGGTCCCAAGCGAGGCCGTTGTCTTCGTCGTCTCCACACCGCGGATCGTGGGCCTCAGTGTGGAAGAGACGCTCCCTCTCTTTCTCGCCTCACGGGAGCGACTCACTGTCTCAAAGCGTTTTCCATTAGCTCTCGCCTCTGGGGAGCGAGCTAGCCTTCGTCAGAGATTTCGATCCCTCGACGCAGCTTCGCAGGCAGTGCCATTTTTCGGCACTGGGTCCTCTCTTGGGAATGAGGTCGCTCCTGCTTCGGCTGGTACGGCGGTGATCTTCGGCGTCGGCCTCATCCGGACTCATGCCGTTCGCTTCTCTGGGACTGGCGTGACGGCGATGGTCCGTCCGATGCCCGTCGAAGACCTCAATCCCATCGTCCCCATCCACCTCGAGATCGAGCAAACGGCTTCACCTGGGGAGCGCACGTTCACGCTCACGCTCTCTCCTTTGGGATCGTGCTTGTGAACGAGGGGGCTTGGGGTGAGCCAATGGTTGCAAATTCCCCATGGCCGGGACAAAATTAAATTTTCCGTCAGGGAATGAACAGGCGCTGAGCGCCTCACTGAGTTCGTGTGGGGGGAGCGAGCAGCCTTGGAGAACAAGCGGGATTATTACGAGATCCTGGGCGTCAGCCGCACGGCGAGCGAGCAGGAGATCAAATCCGCCTATCGGAAGCTTGCTCTGAAGTACCATCCGGATCGAAATCCGGGTGACAAGGAGGCAGAGGAGAAATTCAAGGAGATCGTCGAAGCTTACAGTGTCCTCTCGGATCCGGAGAAGCGCGCCCTTTACGATCGCTACGGGCATGCCGGCGTCAGCTCTTCGGCTGCAGCGGCTGGCTACGGAGCTGGTTTTGATCCCTTCGCGACATTCGAGGACCTTCTGGATGAGTTCTTCGGGTTCAGCGATCTCTTTGGAACGACGACGCGACGGCGATCGCGAGCGCGGCGCGGCGCCGATCTTCGGTATGATGTGGAGATCACGCTGGAGGAGGCGGCTCGAGGGGGTGAGAAGCAGATTCGTCTCCCTCGATTGGAGGTGTGTCCCATATGTCGAGGCGCGGGGACGGCTCCGGGCACGTCGCCCGTGCGATGCCCGACCTGTGGGGGGAGTGGTCAGGTCCGGTATCAGCAAGGATTTTTCACGATCTCGCGCACGTGCGCTCATTGTCAGGGGGTGGGGACGATCATTCGGCATCCGTGCGAAGAATGTCGCGGCCGAGGGCGCGTCGAGCGGGAGCGCGTTCTGGACGTGCGCATCCCTCCGGGTGTGGATGAAGGGGCGCGGCTGCGTTTGGCAGGAGAAGGGGAAGGAGGAGTCGCTGGAGGACCGCCCGGAGATCTCTACGTCATCATTCACATCCGCCCCCACGAGTTCTTCACGCGTCAAGGAGATGACCTCTATTGCACGGTGCCGATCACGTTCTCTCAGGCGGCGCTCGGTGCTGAGTTGAAAATCCCGACGCTTTTGGATGGGGAGGAATCGCTAGAAATCCCACCGGGAACGCAATCAGGAGAGGTCTTCCGGTTGCGCGGGCTTGGGATGCCGCGTGTGGATCGGCCTGGTCGAGGGGATCTTCTGGTCGAAGTCCGCGTCGTCACGCCTACGCGATTGGGCCGCGAGATGCGGCGCCTCTTTGAAGAACTGGCGCGGTTGGAGGAGAAGGAGATTGGGGATAAGAACCTCTTCGAGCGCTTCAAGGAGCTGCTCGGTCGAAGAGGAGGGCGCGCTCGTTCTTAATGTCCCCGGGGGAGAGACGACGGTTCCGCATTCGATGAGGAGGAGTGAATGGCGAAATGCGCGAAATGTTCTAAGCAAGCGGCGCGACGCGATTGCCCGGCGCTGGGTGAGCGCATCTGTCCGTTGTGTTGCGCTCAACTCCGCATGCTCGTCCTGGCGTGTCCGGAGCCATGCCCGTATCTTCAGGATGCTCGCCGCACGATCGGAGAACGGCGCCTGGGACAACTGCTCGCACATCTCTCTGCGACGGGGAAGGGATCATTGGTGGAAGTTCTGGCGCACATGAGCCCGCTCTTGGCGTTTTTGGAGAAAGCCATCGTTGACGTGCAGCGTCAGCGCTTTCCGGACCTCGCCGATGAGGAGGTCCTCGCGGGATTGGAGAACGCCATCCGAACGTATGAGACGCTGGAGCGAGGGATCATCTACGAGTATCGTTCCGAATCGCCGCGCGTTCAGGCGGTGACGGAATCGCTCTTGAAGGCATTGGAGCGCGTGGAGGACGATTTGGCTAAGCGCGGGACGCGAATCCGAAAGAGCGATGAATTGGCCTGCCTGCGCGTTTTGGCCGAATCGGTTCGCTTGATGAAAGATGAGCGCGAGACTCAAGCGTATCTCCGGGTCGCCGCTCTCTTTCAACCCTATCCGAAATCGGAACCGCGCCTCATCGTCGTCCCGGAGTGAGCAAGCGATCTGACAGCGAAGGCCGGATGCGATGACCATGAATCGGGGAGAAGCCATCGAGCGAATCCTGATTCGTGGGGTGAACTGGGTCGGCGACTCGGTCATGACGATCCCGGCGTTGCGTCAGTTGCGACGCATTTTTCCGCGCGCGCATCTGACGCTGCTGATACGCCCATCGCTCGTCGGTCTCTTTCGCGAGGCGGACTTCGTGGACGAAGTGCTCCCGTTAGAACTGCGCTCAGTGCGAGAGTATTGGCGAGCAGCGGCTGCGTTGCGCGCTCGGCGATACGAGATGGCGGTCCTTCTACCGAATGCCTTTGGGGCGGCGCTCTTGACCTATGCCGCCAGAATTCCGATTCGCGTGGGCTATCCGACCGATGGACGCGGTTGGCTGCTCACGCACCGCATCCCTTTGGCGCCGGGGTGGAGACGGCAGCACCAGGTCTATTTCTACCTGCATCTTGTCACCGAACTGGAACGCCGGTTCTTGGGAACGGAAGACAGCGCTTTCGCGGATCTATCTCCTCGATTGACCGTCTCGGAGGAGCGAAAGCGCGAAGCCTTGGCCTTCTTGGCCGAGCGCGGTGTGGATGTGAGTCGAAAGATCGTCGTCGTGAATCCGGGGGCGGTGAATAGTCGCGCGAAGCAATGGTTGCCCGAACGCTTCGCGGCTGTTGGCGATGCATTGCTGGAGCGCGGCGACACGTCGGTCGTGCTCATCGGCACGCCAGCGGAGCGAGCGACTTCTGAGGCTGTACGCCGACATATGCGTCGCGCGCCCGTGATCGTGACCGGCGAGACGGACGTGGCATTGATGGTGGCCATCGTGAGTTGCGCGCACCTGGTCATCTCCAATGACACGGGGGCCGCGCATGTGGCCCCAGCCGTCGGTACGCCGGTGATCGTACTCTTCGGTCCGACGGAGGATTTCGCTACGCGTCCTTTCTCGGATCGAGCCCTTGTGATTCGCAAGCCCGTGGCTTGCGCTCCTTGCATGCGGCGCGAGTGTCCGATTGATCACCGTTGCATGACCGAGATCACCGTCGAGGACGTGGTGCGTCCAGCCCTGCGCCTGTTGGAGGAGGGAAGCGCGAGGCGCGTCACTTCGCCTACGCTCGTGCCGAATGGAGGCGAGGGGGAGCCTGTAGCATGAGTGCGCAAATGGAGGGAACGCCTCAGCTCCACTCGCAGTGCGACGAGAGAGCATCGGGCTCTGAGCGCGCGCGCGCTGTCTTCCTCGATCGCGATGGCACGCTCAGCGAAGACGTCGGGTATGCGCGCGAGGCCGCGCAGTACCGACTCTTCCCGTGGACGATTCCGGCGCTGCGCGCTCTTCGACAAAGCGGGTATCGGGTGATCGTCCTCACGAATCAATCGGGCGTCGCGCGAGGATATTTCCCCGAGGCGTTGGTGCACGAAGTGCATCGTCGGTTTGAGCGAGAGTTGCGAGAGCATGGGGCTCAGTGGGATGCCATCTACTATTGTCCGCATCATCCCGAGGGGAGCGTGCCCATCTATCGCCAAGTGTGCGCATGTCGGAAACCGGCGACAGGGCTCGTCGAGCGCGCGGCGCGAGAGTTCGCCCTTGACCTCAGGCGATGCCTCTTCATCGGCGACAAGTACACCGACATCCTGCTCGCGCATCGGGTCGGTGCGCGCGGGATCTTAGTCTTGACCGGACACGGGCGAGAGCAATGGGAGCGCGTCCAGAAAGAGGGATGGCGTCCTCCCGATCATGTGGCCGAGAATTTGTGGGAAGCCGTTCGATGGGTGTTGCACCATGGGGACGAAGCCGAGCGCAGCGCGGCTCCTTGACGTGATCGCGCGATTCCGCGGCCGTCGGATTGTGGTCGTGGGCGATCTCATCGCCGATGAGTTCATCTATGGCGAGATCTCGCGCATCTCGCGGGAAGCGCCGGTGATGATCCTTCGATTCGAGCACCAGGAGACGCAACCCGGGGGATGCGGAAATGCAGCGGCGAATCTCGCGGCCCTTGGTGCCGATGTGTCCGTCGTCAGCCTCGTGGGCCGAGATATCGAGGGGCGCGCTGTCGTTCGCGCTCTCCGACAGCGCGGCGTGGACGTCTCGGCTGTGAGCCTCGTGCCTCAGTATCGTACGCCCACCAAGACGCGCATCCTCGCCGGATCCGTTCACTCGACGCGCCAGCAAGTGATTCGCATTGATCGAGAGCCCGAGTCGTCTCCGCCTGAAGCCGTCCTTCGCGCCCTCGTTCCTCGCGTGCGCGAGCTGGCCGCCTCGGCCGATGGGGTCATTCTCTCCGACTACCATTACGGTCTCGTCCACCCCCTTTTGGTGGAGGCGATTCGACGCTTGGCGCGGCAGGGCCTACTCGTCACGGTGGATTCCCGACATCGGCTTCGGGAGTTAGGCGGGTTCACGTCGGCGACGCCGAATCAATCGGAGGTCGAGGAGATCTATGGGCGACATCTGGATGATCTCTCCGCTTTGGAGAGGGCAGGGCGTCAATTGCGCCGTCGCTTGCAGCTCCAGGCTCTGTTGATCACGCGCGGGAAAGAGGGCATGTCTCTGTTCCAGGATGGGCGGCCAGTCGTCCACCTGCCCGTCGTAGGCAGTCGCGAGCCCGTGGACGTGACGGGGGCGGGGGATACGGTGATCGCCACCTATACGCTCGCGCTCGCGGCAGGAGCCAGTTTCCTGGAAGCTGCGCATTTGGCCAATCACGCCGGCGGGATCGTCGTCATGAAGCGCGGGACGGCGACCGTGAGCGAGGCCGAACTGCGGGCTTCCATTCTCTCTTGGGAGTCTCGCGATGAGCGCGGCCAAGATTCGTTCTCTCGATGAGCTGCGGCGCGACGTCGCGGCGGCGCGAGCGCGCGGTCAGCGCATCGTGCTCGCCAACGGATGCTTCGACCTCCTGCACGTCGGACATATCCGCTACCTGCAGGCCGCGCGGCGATTGGGCGATCTCCTCATCGTCGGCGTGAATTCCGATGCTGCCGTTCGAGTATTGAAAGGTGAAGGCCGGCCTGTGCTCTCGGCCGCCGAGCGTGCGGAGATCATCGCGGCTTTGGCCTGCGTGGACTACGTCGTCATCTTCGATGACGTGACGGTCGTGCCTTTGCTGGAAGCGCTGCGCCCCGATGTGCACGCCAAGGGGACGGATTATACGCCGGAGACGGTTCCGGAGCGGGAGGTCGTCCTCCGTTACGGAGGGCAAGTGGCCATCGTCGGCGATGAGAAGTGCCATTCCAGTCGTGATCTGATCGCGAGAATTCGCCAGGCGGACGCGCGATGAACATCCTCATTGTCAAGCTGAGCGCTCTCGGCGACATCATCCACACGCTCCCGGCGCTCGCTCGACTTCGGCGCGCTTTCCCGCAGGCGCGGATCTTTTGGGTCGTCGAGCGAACGATGGCCCAGTTGCTGCGAGATCATCCGATGCTCGAGGGCGTGATCGAAGTGGATACGCGGAAGTGGCGAAAGCACTGGCTCGCTCGCGCCACATGGGGGGAGTTGAGAGACGCTCTCACTCATCTGCGGCGACATCGCTATGACCTCGGCTTCGATTTCCAGGGCCTGATGAAATCCGGGTTGGTGCTCTGGCTCTCCGGAGCTGAACGACGCATCGGATTCGAGTCGGCGGCGCTCAAAGAGAGGGCGAGTCGCTTGTTTCTGACGGAGCAGGTCGCTGTTCCCACTGACGCGCATGTGATCGAGCAGAATCTCACGCTCGTACGATATGTGGCTGGGGGAAGCGACGATCGAAGTTCTTACGAATTTCCCCTTTGGATCTCGGAGCGAGATCGCCGCACGGTCGAGGAACACTTGGAGGCATTGGGCCTTCGCGATTTCGCGCTCTTGAATCCGGGAGCGGGATGGGCCGCGAAGCGCTGGCCGCCGGAGCGATATGGGGCGGTCGCGGATTTCCTGTGGGAACGTTACGGGTGGATCTCACTGGTGTCCTTCGGACCATCTGAGGAAGCATTAGCGCAAGCGGTCGCGCGCGCTTCGCGGTGGAAAAAAGCGGTGCCGTTTCCCTGCACGCTCCCACAATTGGCGGTGCTCGCCGATCGCGCGCGCCTATTCCTTGGGGGAGACACGGGACCGTTGCATCTGGCGGCGGCGCGAGGGACGCCGATTGTCGCCCTGTATGGGCCGACCTCGGCGCGACGCAATGGTCCGTTTCATCCTGACGATCAAGTCATCGAGCGAACGCCGGCTTCTGGCTATCGCTACTATAGCCGACGGCAGCGCGATGTCGGATTCCTGGACATCCCTGTCGAGGAGGTCATCGCGGCGATCGAGCGGCGCGTCGCTTTGGCGGAGAAAGCGCATGCGCCGGCTGGAAGGAGGACTTCCGGTGATTCCTGAACGAACCGTGGCGCACTCGAAATGGAGAGCATGGCTTCTGGCGCATCTCGGATTGCTGCGGGCCGTGCGTCGAGTGCGCATTCCCGCGAGCGCGGTCTTGTTCATCCTCTTCCTGATCGAAGCGCAGCCCACGCCGGCGTCGGTTCTCGGCGGAGCGGCGCTCGCTCTTCCTGGACTTGGGCTTCGTGCGTGGGCTTCGCGACATCTGCGGAAGGATCGCGCCCTCACGACGACGGGGCCCTATGCCTATACCCGCAATCCGCTCTATCTCGGCTCGTTCCTCCTTGGGTTGGCGCTCGTGCTTGCTTGTCGAAGCGGGTGGCTTTTGGTATGGTTCCTCATCTTTTTCGCAATCGTGTACGTGCCGACGATGATCTTGGAGGCAGAGCATCTGCGGAGGTTATTTGGCGCGGCGTTTGAGACCTATGAGCAGCAAGTCCCTCTTTTCTTCCCAAGGCCCGGACGGCGCTTCACCGCGACGGAGGGGGCGCGGGGAGCGTGGGCGCTTTACATGGCGAACCGAGAATATCGCGTGCTGGTCGGATATGGGGTGGTCCTGGCGATTCTGTGGGCTAAGGCGCTGTGATCTTCGCGCGCCTTTCATGCGGGCCTGGAGCGCGCTTGTGATTGGCGGGCTCCTTTTCGCTCCAGTCTCGGTGCGCGTGAACTGGAGTCTCCCGGTAGCTCCCACGCAAGAGGCATCGTCGAGTGCTCCCACGTTTCCCTTCGCTGAAGGAGAGCGGCTCGTGTATCAAGCTCGCTATTCGAGGCTCATTCTCTCGGCCGTCGTCGGGCGGCTCACGTTCACTTTCGGGCGTTCGCAAGAGCGCCCCTTGCTCAATGCCTACTATCTGCGGGCGGAGGCCGTCTCCGAAGGAGCGCTCGTGGCGCTGCTGGGGATTCGCGTGGAGAACGTCTTCGAGTCCTTCGTGGACCCGCAGGATTTCGGCGTGCTGCGGACGCGAAAGCAGTTGGCGGAAGGAGCGAAGCGGAGTTTTCATCTCGCCCTCTTCGATCGGGAGCGCGCATCGGTCACCTATATCGTGCGCGATCTCACGCGACCGGCTGAACCACCGAAGGTGAAGGAGAATACCGCGCGTCCATGGGTGCAGGATATTCTCTCTGGCATCTACTACGTGCGCACGCAATCGCTCGCACCAGGAGACGTCTTGCGCTTTCCTATCAGCGACGAGGGGGAAACGTACGACGTGGAGATTCGCGTGCACGAGGTCGAGGAGGTGGAGATGCCACGGGGTCGCGTCCCGGCCATCAAGATCGAGCCCTTGGTGTTCGGCCCTGGTCGCTTGATTCGCCGAGAGGGCGAGATGTTCATCTGGCTGAGTGCAGACGGGCGCCGCGTGCCGCTTCTGGCGCGGGTGCGCGGGGGATTCGGAA
The DNA here is from genome assembly GCA_025055075.1 of Blastocatellia bacterium. Taxonomy (NCBI): domain Bacteria; kingdom Pseudomonadati; phylum Acidobacteriota; class Blastocatellia; species Blastocatellia bacterium. Next base: position 164,053 of record JANWYV010000004.1, on the reverse strand, counting down.
CGGTGCAGGTGCAGCTGATCGAGGAGGAACCAGGGACCCCTGTGTCCGATCCCGCGAAACAACCGGGGAATGGGGATCGTCCGATCCGATGATGGAGATTCGCCTCACGCACATCGGTGGGGGATACGCCGGACGACAAGAAGTCCTTTCGAAGGACCGCATCACGTTTGGGCGCTCCGCCGACAATGACGTGCGATTGCATCCACAGGACGTACGGGCCTCAGCGCATCACGCTGTCTTGTTCGCCTCGGACGAGGGAGTGATCGTCGAGGATTTGAACAGCACCAATGGCACGTATGTGAACGGCGTGCGCGTCCATCGGACTCGAATTCAAAGTGGCGACGTCCTGCAGTTCGGTCGGCGAGGACCGAGCGTGATGGTCGAGATCCTCGTCCCGGCGGAGGAGCCGCAGTCAGCGACGGTGACCCCTCCGACGCTCGTCGAGTCGGCGACGTCTTCGGTCGCGTGGCGCGTCGGGCGCACGACCGTGCAATTGATGATCGAGCACGCGATGCGTCGCTCCGCGCGCGTCTGGCGCCGATGGGTGATAGGAGTCGCCGCGGGAGCGATCGTCGCTCTCGGGATCGTCCTCGGGATCCTCTGGCGCGACGAGCGTGAGCGATCCGCATCCGTGGAGGGGATGAGTCCGCTCGTGCGCGTTGCGATGCGCAATCAAGCGGCCGTCGTCCTGATTCAACATCATTTTCGGATCCTCGATGCTCGGGGGCGGGAGGTGAGCACGGCTGTGAGCGAGGGATCAGGCTTCGCCATAGACCCTCGGGGGGTGATCGCCACCAATTACCATTTAGTGCGTCCGTGGGAATTCGACGCGCGTTTCGCCGGTCAGGCCACGACGCCGGTCTCGCAATCGCTCAAGGTGATCTTCGCCGATCGTGCTCCCGATGAGGCTCTGGAGGCGCGTCTGGTGCGTGGTTCGCCGGAGCTGGACATCGCACTCTTGAAAGTGGACGCGCCGATCCCGCTTCCCATCGTCGAGGGCTTCGAACCGGATCTCTCGCGCGTGCGGCAGGGAGACGAGGTCGCGATCATTGGATTTCCGCTCGGTTCGGCCTTGCTGCAGACGACCGGTCAGGAGCGCGCGACGACGACGCTCACGCGCAGCACGATCAGCAAGGTGAGTCCGACCCTATTGCAATTGGATGCACCGGTGATTCAAGGCTATAGCGGTAGTCCCATCTTCAATCGCGAGGGGAAAGTCATCGGCATCCTGACGGCGCGATTGGGCGAGCGCGGAGAACCGATTGATCCGAGCGCTCGCGCGATCGGGCTCGGGACGCCGAGCCGCTTTCTCTTGCAACTGCTCAAGGAGGTGCCATGATGATTGGCGAGTTTCATCCTCCTCATCGCCTCTTGCTTGGTCCCGGTCCTAGTCCCGTCGAGGATCGGGTCTTGCATGCCATGGGTGCCCCTGTGCTCGGGCATCTGGACCCAGTCTTCCTCTCGTGCATGAACGATGTGCAGCATCTGCTGCGCTACGTCTTCGAGACGCAGAATCGGGTCACGTTCCCGGTCTCCGGGACGGGCAGTGCGGGGATGGAGGCGGCGCTGGCAAATCTTTTGGAGCCGGACGAGGAGGTCATCATCGGCATTCATGGATTTTTCGGCGAGCGCATGTATGAGATGGCCACGCGCTTGGGGGCGCGCCCGATCCGCGTGGAGGCAGAGTGGGGGCGTCCGCTCGATGAGCGAGAGATCCGGGCGGCGCTCGATCGTTCGCGGGCGCGCGTCGTCTGCGTGGTGCATGCGGAGACCTCGACCGGCGTGCGGCAGCCGCTGGAACCCATCGCCGAGCTTGTCGCCGAGCGCGAGGGGATCCTCATCGTGGATGCCGTGACGAGCCTCGGAGGACATCCTGTGGGCGTGGATCGCTTGGGCATCGGCGTATGTTACTCGGGATCGCAGAAGGCGCTCAGTTGTCCTCCGGGATTGGCGCCGATCACGTTCTCCGAGACCGCTTTGGAGAAAGTGCGCCGGCGCAAGACGGCGGTGCCGAGCTGGTATCTCGATGTCTCGCTCATCGAGCGCTATTGGGGGAGCGAGCGCACTTATCATCACACGGCGCCGATCAACATGAATTACGCCTTGCGCGAAGCTCTACGCATCATCGCCGAAGAGGGATTGGAGGCTCGTTGGCAGCGACATGAGCGGAATGCCCGAGCACTGTGGGCGGGATTGGAAGCCATGGGGCTGCGACTTCTCGTCCCGCGCGAATACCGGCTTTGGACCCTCACGACGATTTGTGTCCCCGATGGTGTAGACGATGCGCGGGTGCGCACCCGATTGCTCGAAGAGTTCAACATCGAGATCGGGGGCGGCTTAGGACCATTGCGCGGGAAAATCTGGCGCGTAGGGCTGATGGGCGCGGGCAGCACGCGCAGCAATGTCTTGCTCTTCCTGAGCGCTTTGGAGAGCGCATTGCGTCGTGAGGGCTTCCCATGCGGATCGGGCGTCTCCGCGGCCTTAGCGGCATACGAGGCGTGAGTCGGAGGGGGATCATCCTCCGGTCTTCACTTCCACGGTCCCCAAAGGCTTCAACGCCTCCGCGAGGCCTTGGGCGCGTCCGACGATGACGATGAGGAGGTCATTCGGGGAGAGATATTTCTCGGCCACGCGCATGACCTCTTCGCGCGTCGCGCGCTGCACGCGAGCGGGGAATCGCAATACGTAGTCTCGCCCTAACCCATACAATTCGACGAAGTGCAGCATCTCGACCGATTGCCGCGGCGCGAGCGCGCTCGGGGCAAAGCGTTCCGCCCACCGCCGCTGTGCCTCGGCGAATTCCTCGGCCGTCGGGCCCTCGGCGCGCATCGCCTTCAGGATCTCCAGAGCGCGTTCGATCGCCGGCATGACCTGTTCGTTCGGAGCTACGAGTGAGAGCAGAAACGGGCCACGATGCGTGCGCAGGTCAAATTGGCAACGCGCGGTCGCCGGAGAAGCGCCCGCCTTTGAGGACTCTCGCTCGTATCGGAGGCAGATCGCCTCGGCGAGCACCAAGGCCGAGATATACTCTTCGGAGAAGCGCTCCAGGCCGAACGAACCAATGCGAATATGGGCGAGCGCGGTGTCCGGAAAATCACGCAGGATGATGCGCACCCCTTGAGCCGGCGCGGGGGCGACGAACGTAGGCGGAACGATCTTCCCCTTGAGCATGGCGCCGAAATTCGGGCGGATGATGGGCATCAGCGTAGCCGGGGAGAATGGGCTGAGGACAATGAGCGTCGCATTGTTGGCGATGAAGAAGCGAGCGTGGTGGCGCGCGATGTCTATAGGCGTGATCGCCTCGATCTCCTCCGGCACGCCCTCGGCCGGACGGGCGTAGGGATGTGGATGGTAGAGCGCCCGATACCATTCTTCGTTCGCGATCTCAGAAGGATCGCGCCGCTTGGCTCTCACCTCATCGAGGAAGCGCGCTTTCAAAGCGGCCAGCGCCTCGGGTGGGAACGTCGGTCGGGAGACGACGCGCGCCATGAGCCGAATGAGTTCCGGCAAACTCCGCGCCGGAGCCTCCACGCTGATCGTCGTCGCATCCCACGTGACTTCCGTCCGAATCGTGGCTTCAAGCGCCGCGAGACGTTGCCGCAAGGTCGCCTCGCTCAGATCCTCGGCGCCCAACCAGATCGCGCGCGCCGTCAGTGCCGCCGTGCCCGATTTCCCCGCCCGATCGAAGGCCGCTCCACTTTTGATCATGAGGCTCAGCAAGGCCTCAGAAGCATCAGGGCGCTCCAGGATGATGACCTGCAGACCGTTGAGGAGATAGTCGTAGTAAGCGTCGGGGAATCGCGCGTCCATCCCCGATGGCGTGAGCAGTCGTGCGGTAATGGCCCGACTGGAAATTGGCGAGGATCCGCTTCGCATATCCGCACGCCCTTCGCCAAGGACGCACGCGCCCACGACCATACTCAGGATCGCCCACCTGATTCGCGCCCATCGCGTCATGCCCGGCCTCCTCATGTGCTCTAAGATTGTGGCGAGGTTCGCCGAATTGTTCAAGAGGCTCTCACGAGCGTCTCGCGCGAGGGTGCGCTCATCCGTTCATCGTTTTCGCGAGGACGAACGAGCCGAAGCAGGCACCCATTTCAGTTGAAACTCCAGCTCCTCCTCCGTTCGTCCTCGCTCGTGCTCGATGCTGATCGTGGCCCGCGCAGGAACGCGCACGCGTTCGCCCGCCACGCGAATGTGAAAAGCGCGCCCCTTTTCCAAAGCGTCGGCCAGACGACGCAGCTTCGCGATGAAGAGCTGCTTCGGATATTCCTTCTCGACGTCTCGTTTGCGCTTCTTCGGCATCGAGAACCTCCGAGACCTTATTGCCAGCGCCCATGCGATTCCGCATCGGGCGCCGAGCGTCATCCCCTCCTGAGCCAACTATAATAGCGCGAAGTCACGAGCGCGTCATGGTGCACGATTGCCCAAGTCGTAGACGCATTGCTAAAATCAAGCCTTTGCGTATGACGATGGCGTTCGCACGTCGGCCGATCATCGGCGTCATGGGGAGTTCCCAGTGCGATCCGACGATTTACGAGCAAGCGCGCGCGGTCGGACGGCTCATCGCCGAACGTGGAGCGGTTTTGCTCTGCGGAGGATTGGGAGGCGTGATGGAAGCGGCAGCGCGTGGCGCGTTTGAAGCGGGAGGACTCACCGTTGGTATCCTCCCCGGAGGAAGCGAGCGCGAATCCCCACCCAATCCGTACATTCACATCGCGATCTTCACGGGACTCTCCGAAGCTCGAAACGTCATCAACGTCCGCTCTGCGGAAGCCATCATCGCGATCGCCGGAGGATATGGTACGCTCTCGGAGATCGCCCTCGCGCTGAAGGTGGGGAAACCCGTCGTCCTCCTCCATTCGTGGCGATTCGAGTCGCCGTTCGGAGACGACGAAGGCTTCGTGCGCACGGCGGAGACGCCAGAGGAGGCCGTCGCCCTCGCTTTCGAGTCGCTCGCTCAAGGACGCGGACGATGATCTGCTCGGAGCCAATATGAAGACCTATCGCGCCGTCCTCTTCGATCTCTTCGATACGGTCGTGGACTTTCATGTTGATCGGTTGCCGCAGATCCGCCTCGGCGAACAGACGCTCTTCTCGACAAGCGGCGCCGTATACGAGGTTCTTCGGGAGTATGCGCCGCAGCTCGAGTTCGAGACGTTTTACGAAGCCTTTCGCGAGTCGTGGCGCCAGGTGGAGGAGCGTCGGAAGGCAGAGTTACGGGAATATCCCTCTCAGGTCCGCTTCCGGCGGCTTCTCGAATTGCTTCACCTGGAGGCGCTCTCGGAGGACGTCGTCGAACGCCTCGTGCGCGCGCACATGGAGACATGGTCGCGCGGCGCCGAGCTGCCGGAGGCGAATCGTCAGCTTCTCGTCCGCGCGAGCGAGCGTTTCCCGCTCGGATTGGTCTCGAATTTCGACCATCCACCGACGGCGCATCGGATCCTACGCGACTTCGGCATCCACGATGTGTTCACGGTGATCGTCATCTCGGCGGAGGTTTCCTGGCGGAAGCCCCATCGGGAGATCTTCCTTCATGCGCTCGCTCGACTGGACGTCTCTCCGCGCGACGCGCTCTTTGTCGGGGATACCTTCGAGGCAGATGTCCTCGGAGCTAAGAGCATTGGCATGGATGTTGCATGGCTGAATCGGCGCGGGGACGAGGTGCCGGAGGACGTCGTTGATCCCGATTACGTCATCGCGCGCCTTGAGGATCTCGGTCCTGTGCTCGGTCTCTAGGCGCTGTCCGACGTCAAGCTCATCCTCCCTTGGAAGGAGAAGCGCCCATTGAGCGAAGGCGCTCTCGGGCTTGTTCGGCGAGCTCGTGCATGGGAAATTCCTCGATCACGCGAGAGTAGAGTTCGATGGCGAGATCGCGTCGGCCCGTCTGGCGATAGACCTCTCCGAGCAGGAAATAAACCTCCGCGATGCGCGAGAAGGCCGGATGATCGCGCACGATGGCTTGCAAACGACCTTCGGCAGCCTTCCATTTCTTTCGCTTGATGTAGAAGCGCGCGACTTCCAGATCGTGTCGCGCCGCGCGCTCCAGTTCCGGGTTGCGCGGATCGAACAGCGGGCCGCGCGAGACATTCCCTTGGGGTGTGGCCCGCATCGTCAGAAGAGGAGAGAGCCCGACGAGTCCTACGCCCAGAAGCAGCGCTATCCATTTGAAGGAACGCTTCCGCGAGCGCCATTTGTCCGCCATCTGGCGTTCGTCTGTCGGTGTTCGGCCCCACATAGGGCGATTCACTCCTGGATGGGGAAGTATTTGCTCAAGATCGCCGAGAGTCGCCGGACGGTCTCCGGTGGGATCGCCGCGCGATCGGTTTGAATGGCGTGTCGCAAAGCCGATTGGCATCGGCATGTGCCGGTCGCCTCTTTGAGCAATCCGACGGCAGCTCGGACGATGCGTTTAGCATTGGCCGTATTACGGTTGAGATAATCGAGCACCATCTCGACGGTGACCGAAGCGTGATCGGGATGCCAGCAGTCATAATCCGTCACTAGGGCTAGCGTCGCGTAACAGATCTCCGCCTCACGCGCGAGCTTGGCTTCCTGCAGGTTCGTCATCCCGATGACGTCCATGCCCCAGGCTCGGTAGACGTGCGATTCGGCTCGGGTTGAGAACGCCGGCCCTTCGATGCAGACATATGTCCCCCCGCGATGCACGCGTAGGCCTTCGATTTGTCGAGCAGCGCGTTCGAGGGCGTCGCCGACGACCGGACAGACGGGATCGGCGAACGAGATGTGCGCGACGATCCCATCCCCGAAGAACGTGGAGGGGCGTTGGCGCGTCCGATCGAAGAACTGATCGGGAATGACGATATCGAGCGGAGCGTATCGTTCCTGCAAGGAGCCGACGGCGCTCACCGAGATGATCCGCTCGACGCCGAGCAGCTTCATGGCGTAGATGTTCGCCCGGAAGGGTAGCTCGGTCGGCAACAAGCGGTGCCCGCGTCCGTGCCGCGCCAAGAATGCGACGCGCACGCCTTCGAGCGTGCCGAGGAGGAACGCCTCCGAGGGTTTGCCGAAGGGGGTATCTACGATGACCTCCTCGACGTCGCTCAATCCCTCCATCGCATAAAATCCACTTCCGCCGATGATGCCGATTTTCGCCTCCGCCATCTCATCCTCCCTCGACAGGGACGACTCGAAATCGTCCCTCGGCTTCGACGATGCGTCCAATAGGGATCTGCGGATCGTGATAGAAGACGCAGAGCCATCCTTCACGCACGGCTTGAGGGAGCAAACGATTCTTCTGCTCGAGCGTCTCCAAGGGATAGTGATCCAACGCCGCGATCCACGGCTTCTGAACGTGCGGCGTCATGGGGATGAGGTCACTCCAGAAGACCGCCGTGCGATCCTCCGAATGGAGGAAGACGATTTGGAGATCGCGGTTGTGGCCGCGCACGCGCACCACGTGCACGCCAGGGACGATCTCCTGATCGCCCTCGATCAACTCGAGCTGTCCGCTCTCTCGAAGAGGTTCCCAGGTGACGGGGCGATAGCTGGCGCGATCCCGTTCATTCGGAGCATTCGCGTGCTCGTATTCGCCGCGCTGGACGATGTAGCGAGCGCGAGGGACTGTGGGGACAAGCTGCTCTCCGTGACGCCGCGTGTTATTTCCGGAGTGATCGAAATGCAGATGCGTGTTGATGACGATGTCGATGTCCTCGGGGTTGAGGCCACGATCGGCGAGTTGCTGAAGGAGGGGACGCGGACGATCCGGGGCGTAAATCTGATGGAACTTCTCGTCCCACACATCGCCCAAGCCCGTGTCCACGAGGATGGTGTGTCGTCCCGTGCGCACGAGCAGGCAATTCAAGCCCATGAGGATGCGATTCCTCTCATCGGCCGGAGCCACGCGCTCCCAGAGCACCTTGGGGACGATGCCAAACATCATGCCGCCATCTAACCGCCACGTTCCATCGCTCACGACCTCCAACGTCATCTTCCCAAGAGGAATCGGACCGGTCACGGCATTCGCCTCCTTCATGGCTCGGACGTTTTCGCGCTCGCTCCTTCGACCACGATCGGATACCGTGTGAGGATGCGATTGATGCGCTCCTGAATCTTCTTCTGTCTGAGCGTTTGCTCGATTTGCAAGCGCGTCTCTTCATCCAGTGGGGCGATTCGCCGGGCCTCCACCTTGATGATGTGGAAGCCGTAGCTCGTCTCGACGAGATCGCTGATCTGTCCCGGCTGCAGGGCGAAGGCCGCTTCCTCGAACTCGCGCACCATGCGGCCTCGGCCGAAGAAATCGAGATCGCCGCCCTTGTCCTTCGAGCCCGGATCGTCGGAGAATTCGCGCGCTAAAGTCGCGAAATCTTCTCCCGCGCGCACTCGGCGTAGCACCTCTTGTGCTTTCCGGCGCACGGTCTCTTTGTCGGGGGGAGGATTCCCATCCCGCGGGATCGGGCGCGTACTGAAGAGGATGTGTCGGGCTCGGACTTGCTCGAACTCATTCTTGTGCGCTTCGTAATAGCGGCGAATCTCATCGTCACTCACGACAGTACGTTGTTGCAGCTCGCGGAGCAAATAGCTCTGCAGGATGAACTCGGGGAAGATGCGGAGTTGCAGCGCGATCCGCGGGTCTCGATCCAGCCCTTCTTTGCGCGCGCGTTCGGCGAGCAGAACCAGTTCGCCATACTGGTGGCGCACCTGCTCATTGAGGGCGCCGCGAGAGAGCTGAGGATTAGCGGCGAGCACGTAGTCGAGGGCCATCGGATTCGTGCGGAAGAAACGTTCGATCTCCTCCTCGGAGACCTCTGCGTCGGGATGGCGGTCGCGATAAGCCGAAGCCAAGATGGAGATTTTCTGGATCTCCACTTGAGCGGCGATTTCGGTTCGGCCCAGTAGCCCAAGCCGTCGAGCTTCTTGCGCCATGGCGAGCGCCTGCCGAATTTGATCGGCGAGTTGCCGCCGACCCTCCGGAGTGGAGAAGAAGGCGCGCCGCGATTCCGGCATTCCTTCAAGCAGGGTCTCCAGATCGGCCGCTGAGAGATGAGTCAGCGGGGGACGATCCACAAGGCGACGTTGGACGAAGATAGCCGTGGCGCCAATCCCCACGACCAAGGCAATGAACCAAAGGATTCGCGTCGGGAGCTTCACGGTCCACTCTCCTGCTTCGGGACTTCGACCAGCTCAATGAGCACGCCATGCGCGCTCGTCGGATGCAGGAAGGCGATCTTTCGGCCTTCCGCTCCACAGCGAGGCTCTTCGTCAATGAGGCGCACGCCCTGTGCCCGCAGACGTGCGAGCGTCCCTTCGATGTCCGCCACCTGGAAACAAATGTGGTGCAATCCCTCACCGCGCCGCGCCAAGAATCGCCCAACGGGCGAGTCCTCGCTGAGCGGTTCGAGCAATTCAAGGCGACCTTCCCCGATAGGGAGCATGGCCAGGTGAACGCCCTGCTCGGCAATCGTCTCTCGTCCCGTACAGCTCAAACCGAGCGCGTCCGTATAAAAGGGAAGGGCTTCATCGAGCGAACGCACGGCGATGGCGATGTGATCGAGTCTCATGTTTCCTCCTTCAGGTAGGCCGATGATCTTTCCAGCGCGTCAGGATCTCCTCCACGATGGAGTACGGATCGCGCTCGCGGCGGGCGATCGCTACGGCCCACTGACGAAGCTCTTCGCTCGTCGTGAGCGTGCGAAGAGCGACATCGAAGAGCCGTTCTTTGAGGAGCGCGCGCAATCGTTGCTCAGCCATCTCCTGACGTCGCGCGTCCGCTTGAGGACTGTGCTGACGAAAGTCGAGGAAGCGCGCGATGGCGTGGCTGAGATCTTCGATCCCCTGGCCTTCGGTGGCGATGGTCTTGACGATCAGAGGACGCCATCCGTCCCGTCGTTCGGCGATCGCGAGCATAGCGTTCAACTCGCTCTCGATGCGCGAGACCCCTTCCCGATCCGCTTTGTTGATGACGAAGATGTCGCCGATTTCCATCAAGCCCGCCTTAATCGTTTGAACGTCATCGCCGAGACCTGGCACCAAGACGACGAGCGTCGCATCGGCCATCTTCACGATGTCCACCTCATCTTGGCCGACGCCGACGGTCTCGACGATCACCTTGTCATACCCCGCGGCGTCGAGGATCAGGACGGCGTCGCCGGTCGCGCGGGCTAGGCCGCCCAAGTTCCCGCGCGTGGCCATCGAGCGGATGAAGACGCCGGGATCAGTGCCCAGAGTCTGCATCCGAATGCGATCGCCGAGGATCGCTCCGCCGGTGAAAGGGCTAGAGGGGTCCACCGCGATGATCCCGACGGTCTCTCCGCGAGCGCGATAATGCTGCGCCAGACGATCCACGAGCGTGCTCTTGCCAACCCCTGGCGATCCCGTCACACCTAAGATGACGGCTCGTCCTGTGTAGGGGAAAAGCCGTTGCAGGAGCGTCAGCGCCCGAGTTCCATCGTTCTCCACGAGCGAGATCGCCCGAGCGATGGCCCGGGCGTCTTGCGCGCGGATCCGTTCGATCAGCACAGCCAGCGCGTCCGACATGACCCTTGGTAGACACTTAACGTTAAACGTTCTCCAGCTTCGACGTCAAGGCGGACGCCTACTGGGCGCCGCGGATCTGAGGTGCGCCTCTCTCTTCTCGCTCTTCGCTCTGCCCTCAAGAGGCTTGTTCGAGATTTGGACCTGTGAGATAATCCGGCCGGAGGAAGCGCGGTGGATCTGAGGCTCAGGGCCACGGTGATCAGCAGTCGGTTTGGCTTTGACTCGGTCGAGTGCGACGTGAAGGTGGTGTTGCCGGGGACGATCGAGAGTCTGCGGCCCCGACTCGCGACGGCACTTGAAAAAATGGGCTACCATGTCGTGAGCGAGGATCCGCTTCAGGCAAGGCGTGGTGGCGTGAACTTCGCTTTGAATGTCCTCAAGTATCCGATATCGCTCCAGTTGGGATTCAAGTCCGTAGGGGAACAAACCACGCAGGTGACGTTCAGCTATCTGCTCAAACACTCGGGACTCGGATGGATCACAAAGGGGGATCTGCCGGTGCTCATGCGGGAAGCGGAAGCGGTGGCTGCGATCGCCCTGCGAGGGAGGCATGCCCCTCTTTGCGGAAGATGTGGTTCGGAGAATCCCATGGGATCGCGATTTTGTCGGCGATGCGGCGCGCCGTTGACAGCCTTAGAACCGGCTGAGGTGGAGGTCCTTCGCCTTGTAGCGGAGAACCAAGCGGCCTATCGGGCGATCCTTTGGGGGATCGCGTGCTTAGCGGTGACGACCTTGGGGCTGGTGGCGCTTCCTTTTGACCTTCCGGTGAAGCTCGAGAGATTTTTGGCCGGTCTGGGAATTCTCGCTGGGGCGAGTGGCTGGGGGCCTTTACTCTGGGGAGTTTACAAGTTGCGGCGGAACCTAGGCCGACGCGGAGAGGAAGAAGAACCACTTGAGCCCCACGCGATCGAGGTCCCTCCCGCAGCAGCCTTTCCAACGAGTGGGATGCCCTTTTCGGTAACTGAGGAGACAACACAACTCTTGGAAGAGCCTTCGTCCCTAGCGTCTGCGTCCGAAGGGACAACACAACTCTTGGAGAGAACCGCCTCTCCGCCTTCGCAAACCCAAGAGCGAGAAACGTCGTGAGCCGGGCAATAGGCTTCGGAGGGCATCGAGCCCCATGGGGCCGACAGACGTCTTGACGGCAGGGCGAACCGCCTTTTAGTATGGCGGCGGAGGTGTGGATCGAGCCATGGAGCTTGTGGGGTTAGCGGGAGTGATGGCTTCGGCCTTGGGGCTAGCGTTGACGATCTACGGGGTGTTTTACAACGGGCGGGCCACGCGGGCGCTCATCGAGTCCATCCGCCAAGATATTCAGGCCGTGCACGAGACGACGCGGGCCATTTACGAGGATGGGCAACGGCGGCATGAGGAATTGCTCACCTATCTTCGTGAGATGGATCGTCGCCACTCTGAGCTGATGGCGGCCATCGCCCAACGGCATTCCTGAGTCTGAGCAGTTCTCGCTAAAAGGCGAATCTTTCCTCCCGTTTGCGTCCTTCGGTATATCGGGGCGAGGCGGACGACCGGGATGATTGAGGACGCCGCCTTGGCGTGATGGCTGAAACTCCCTGAATCCCGCGCTTCAGTAGCGGGGGGCTTGCGAATTCTGGAGGGAGGGGAATTTCATTGGGGCTAGTCGAGAGCCAAAAGGTCCCGAGCGCCTTCTGGAAGACGAGCGGCTTCCGCGTCGCGTTGAGTGGGGCAGGATGGATCGGCGAAGCTCTCGTTAGAGAGTCCCTGAATCCCGCGGCCAAGGTTTGACGCTTTATGGGAGGAGGGCATAGAATTCCGCATGCTTATGCCACTGTTTCGTCGGAAACGAGGAGGACTGGAGCCACCGGCCGAGCGCGCGGGGGTAGTGAAGACCGAAGGGGTCTTCCTCAAGTGCGAGGGGTGTCGAGAGGTCCTTTATCGCAAGGACGTCGAGGAAAATCTGATGGTCTGCCCCCGGTGCGGCTATCACTTCAAGATCTCGGCCCGTCAACGGCTGGCATTGCTTTTCGATGGCGGGGTCTACACCGAGCTGGATGCCTATCTGGTTTCTGCCGATCCACTGCAGTTCTACGATCTGCGGAGCTATAAGGATCGTCTGGCCTCAGCGCAGAAAGCGACTGGGGTGCTGGAGGCGATCCTCACGGGGGAGGGGACGATCGGAGGATATCCGGCGGTCATTCAGGCAATGGAGTATGGCTTCATCGGGGGGAGCATGGGCTCGGTCGTGGGGGAGAAAGTCACGCGGGCCATCGAGCGGGCCTTGGAGACGCGTGCGGCGCTCATCATCGTCTCGGCTTCAGGAGGGGCGCGTATGATGGAAGGGATATTGAGCCTCATGCAGATGGCGAAAATCTCGGCAGCGCTCGCGCGTCTGGATGAGGCGGGCGTGCCGTATATCTCGGTGATGACGGATCCCACGACCGGAGGAGTGACTGCGAGTTTCGCCATGCTGGGGGATTTAAACATCGCCGAGCCGGGAGCGCTCATTGGATTCGCGGGACCCCGTGTGATCGAACAAACAATTCGGCAGAAACTGCCCGAAGGATTTCAGCGCTCGGAGTTCCTCTTGGAGCATGGAATGCTCGACGCCGTTGTGGACCGACGACAGCTGCGGGAGTTCTTGATCAAAGTGCTCGCCTTCATGATGCCCGATCAGCGGCAGCTTTCGGTGAGCACCGAGCAGTAGACGCGAGAGAAATCGCAGTGAACTACCGGGAGACGCTCGCGTACCTAGAGTGGCTCGGGCATGAGACGCTGCGAGCCCGATTTGGGTTGGAGAAGATTCGTCGCCTCTTAGCCGAGCTTGGAGACCCTCACACCGCCTATCCCTCAATCATCATTGCAGGGACGAATGGAAAGGGCTCTACGGCAGCCATGGTGGACGCCATTCTGCGACAGGCTGGGTTGCGAACAGGGCTCTACACGTCTCCCCATCTTGTGCGCGTCGAAGAACGCATTCGTGTCCTCGGACGTGAGATCGCTCCCGAGGAATTCGCGGCCATTGCGACGCGCGTGCGCGCGGTGTCGGAGGAGCTTCTTCAGCGCGGAGAAATCGAAGCGCGCCCGACTTATTTTGAGTTCGTCACGGCCATTGGCTTCGAGTACTTTCGCGAGAAGGCAATTGAGATCGCAGTCCTCGAAGTTGGGCTTGGAGGACGTTTGGATGCGACCAACGTTGTCCCCCCATTCCTCTCGCTGGTCACAAGCATTGATATTGACCACGAGCAATACTTGGGCTCGACGATCGCCTCCATCGCGCGAGAGAAGGCGATGATCATCAAGCCGGGCTCGCGTGTGGTCCTCTCGCGGCAACATCCGGAAGCTCGCGAAGTTTTGCTCGCGCGATGTCAAGAGTGTCAGGTCACGCCGATTTGGGCAGAGGAAGCAGTGGAGATCCTCGAATGCGAGCCCGACGGACGATTCGCATTCGCTTATCGCTCGGCTTCGGGCGCGCGCCGGAGCGTTCGTCTCAGCTTGCGTGGGCGGCATCAGATTGAGAATGCGCTTGTGGCCATTCGCGCGGCGGAGGTCTTGCGCACCATGGGATATTCGATCCCCGACGACGCCATCGGCCGTGGGCTCGAAGTAGTCGAATGGCCAGGGCGATTGGAGGTCGTCGGTCCGTCGAGTCCTCTGCTGGTCCTGGATGGAGCGCATAATACGGCCGGGGCGCGAGTCGTGCGTGCGTATTTGGAGGAGTTCGGACGCCGACCGCTCACGCTCGTCTTCGGGACGATGCGCGATAAACGAATCGCCGAGATGGCCGCCGCACTGTTTCCCTTGGCGGATCTCCTCATCCTGACGCGCGTTCCGGACGAGCGGGCGGCGCCTTTGGAGCTGCTGTTGGAACAGACGGCCGATCTGCGATGTCAGCTCGGCCGGCCAACAGAGGCTGTGGAGCCTGTGGAGGTGGCGTTCGATCGGGCACGGGAGCGGACCCCTCCGAGTGGAATGATCTGCGTGACCGGTTCGCTCTATCTGGTCGGCGAGGCGAAGAGATGGCTCGCGCGATCCCATGGCGAAGGGGGCGCACGTGATTAAACCTCCGGCCTTGCGTCCGGGCGACGTGATCGGGATCGTCGCTCCCGCCAGCGACATCAAACCGGAGCGGCTCATGGCCGGCGCGCGCGAGTTGGAGCGCCTCGGATTTCGCGTCAAGTTCTCGCCCTCGATCTTCGCGCGGGAGATGTATCTGGCCGGTTCCGATCGGAGGCGCGCCGAAGAGTTGATGGCGATGTTCAACGATCCCGAGGTGAGGGCGATTTTCGCCGCGCGCGGAGGATACGGCTCGGTTCGTCTCTTGCCATATCTCGATGAGGAGGCATTGCGCGCGCATCCGAAGATCTTCATGGGGTATAGCGACATCACGACGCTGCTCGTCTATTTTCAGCAGCGATTCCAATGGGTCGTCTTTCACGGACCGATGGTCACGCGGGAGTTCGCCGATGGACCGGAGCACTATGACGAAGACTTATTGCGGCGCACGCTCATGCGGGCAGAGCCAATCGGAGAGATTGACACCTCGGGCGTTGCCGTCCTCTCACCCGGAATTGCGACAGGCCGACTGACGGGTGGATGTTTGCCACTTCTGGTGAGCACGCTCGGCACGCCCTACGAATTCGACGCCACTGATGCGATCCTCTTCCTCGAAGATTATGCCTCGAAGCCCTATCAGGTCGATCGCATGCTCACGCAGCTTCGAGATGCTGGGAAACTTCGGGCCGTGCGCGGCTTCGTCTTCGGCGAGATGACGGAGTGCGTGCAGCATCCGAATCAGGATTACACCATCGTAGACGTCATCCAAGATCGCCTCGCCGATCTGAACGTCCCGATCCTCTTCGGTGTGCGTTCGGGTCACAGCGATTACCGGAATCAAGTCCTGCCCTTCGGTATTTGTGCGACGTTGGACGGCTATCGGGCAAGACTCATCCTCGAAGAAGCGGCGACGAGCGAGCCGTAACGGCTCACTCGTACGCGAGCGCGATTTCAGCCGGGGCATAGTAGTGGGCCAAGATCTCCCAATGAGTTCGTCCTTGCCGCGCCATGACAGCCGCTCCAATTTGGCAAAGGCCGACGCCGTGTCCCCATCCGGCGCCGCGCAGCCGAAAACGTCGAGGGATGCCTTGGCGCACCTCTTCGGGGAGGACGATGAAGGCGGAGCTGTAAAGATGCGTCCACGAGAGCACACGCCGGATCTCCAGCTCCTTGCCCACGATCACGCTCCCTCGTTCTCCGACAATGCGCAGGCGCACGATACGGCTCGAGGCCCCGCGCTCCAGCGGCTCTAAGCGTCGAATCGCGCCCAGCTCCAGTCCGAGCCGCGCCTCAACCAACGCCTGCAACTCCTCTTGTTCGAGCGTGCGCTCCCATCGGAAGAAGTCGCGCGTCGGACGATCAATCTCTGGGAGAATGTCCTCGAGCACGCGCGGATCCGTTGTGTGACAATATGCCGGAGGAAATCCCGTGATCCATGCGACGGCATGAGCTTCAAGGGTAAGCGGGCGCGGGAAGCTCGCAGGCCATTCCACCCCATCGAATCGTCCTCCCTGCAAGTACGGGACATCGCGATCTTCCCACGCGCTTCGATAGGCTTCCGTCGCTCCGCCGCAGCATTTGGAGAAACGAGCATCGCAGATGTGCCCGTTGAAGGTCAGGACTCGTCCTCGCGTCGCTGCGACGGCAGCGGAGACGACATCGCTCGTTACAGGAGCAAGGCCATAATACCGTTGGCAATGGTCATCGGCGCAAACGTCGAAGGCGCGATGGGCCGTCCGACTCGTCCACCGTCGGATCTCCAGATCCGACGTCTTGGAGAGTTCGCGTTCGGAGGACGGCGAGGGAGATTCCCCCTCATCGGCGCGATGCGCGAGACTGGCCAGGAGCCAACTTCGGGAGATGATGGCGTGGGCCTTGAGGAATTCCACGGGAGCGCGGGCGCTCATCTCCGAAGAGATGACGCTCTCCAAGTATGCCTCGGCGGGAATCTCATTGATGACCATCAGCCGCGGGGGAGCTTCTGGAGCCGAAGGGGCGATGCGAATCATCAGGGTTCCCGCGTAGCTTTGCGACTGCTTTTGCTCCCAATGGAAGCCCGTTCCAACTGGGACGTCCTCGAGTATGAATTTCGCCTTCTTGGGGGCCACCGGAATGAGGGAGAATGTCGCCGCAATCCCCACGAGGCGTTCCTGAGCATCTCGGAGTTCGATGCCGGAAGCATGAAGATGCGGGGTTGCCCGATATCGACCTGGAGGAATGGGCATCCCATCGGATGTCCGGAACTCTTCCGCGATCGTGAAGCGGACCTGCTCGACGTCGGTCAGAAGGCCGATCGAGATCGTTGGTTCAGAGGAGAAAATCGGTGCGCGCATCATCGTTGAAGATGCGGCGGCGCGTTCCCCTGGGGAGAGGCGAAGCCCAAAGGCCGACAACGACGATCGGGCTTCGCCCACGAGGCCCTTCAACTTCCGATGAGCTTTCGTGCCGCTTCTAGGACGGCCTCGTAATTGGGGTGGTTGGCGATCTCCGGGACGTATTCGACATAGCGCACTGTATCGTCGGCGTCTACGACGAAGACAGCGCGCGTATCCAGGCGCAACTCCTTGATCAGCGTCCCATAGGCGAGGCCGAACGACGCATCGCGATAATCGGAATAGCACGCGACGCGATCAATACCGGCAGCGCCGCACCATCGCTTCTGCGCGAACGGCAAGTCCATACTGATGGTGAGGATCTCGACGCCCGGCAATTTGGCCGCTTCTTCGTTGAAGCGACGGGTCTGCGCATCGCAGACGGGCGTATCAAGCGACGGCACCGAGCTGATGATCCGCACCTTCCCCCGCGTCGAGCTGAACTGGAACGGGGTGAGATCCGTCGTGAGGACCGTGAAGTCAGGCGCCTTGTCCCCGACTTTGATTTCCGGTCCCACGAGCGTGAGCGGATTCCCTCGAAGTGTGACGGCACCGGGTCGTTCGATTGTCATCGCTCCTCCTCCTTGATTTTCGGATTATCGAAAGGGGCAATTTTACCAGCTCCTCGGTGAGACGGAAAGCCGCCCGTCGCGCAGTTCGGCGACATTGGGAGACCCCGCGCGTATGGAGGCCATCGTCTCTGCCGTTGACAGAGTTGGGTCTCGGATATACCATAGCCCCATCGTGCGAAGAGCGCTCGCCGTGCGACTCACGGGATGGAGGAACACGCGGCGTGGCTGAGAAGAAGTCGAAGCGGTTTCAGCTCATTGGCGTCCCGCGCGATCCTTGGGATTACGTGGGAACTGTGAACAGGAGGAGCTATGAGGCACTTGCGGTTTGTCGCTGCCGGAGCGTTCGTCGTTGGGGTCGCTGTGGTGTTCGTCTCGCGGGGGAGCTGGATGGGACCAGATGTCGTGTCGTCCTCGAGTTCGTCGAACCCATCGCTCGTGCGGCTTGATCCTCGCGCTCGGCCTCGGGTGAATTTCCGTGTACTCGGAGATGAAGCCATTTTCGCCCAGGGTGTGGAGTGCTCCACGGGGACTGGGCTTCTTAGTGCGGCCGCGTGGATTGATGGGGAGCGTCGCGCCTGGCCGCAGAAGCTCGCGTTCGAGGATTTCAATGGAGACGGCCTGGCTGATCTTTTGCTCTTCGGCGACGAGGGTGGACACGCCACGCTGACGGTGAAAACCCGGCGGGCGGACGGTCGCTTCTGCTCGGGCCTCACCTTCGATCTCGGATCGGGAGAGATCGTCGAAGGCGTCGTGGCAGATGTCACGCAGGACGGGCGCGCGGATATTGTCGTGGCGTTCACTGAAGCACCACTCTTGGCGCTTTTGCTCGGAGACGGACGAGGAGGGGTAGCCGATCGGCGGGAAGTCATGCTGGAGGAACCGGCGCAGGCTATCGCCGTTGGTGACATCACTGGCGATGGGCGTATGGACATCGTCCTCGCCTTCGCCGCGCCGACGCGAGTGATTCTTCTAGTCGGGCGCGGCGACGGACGTTTCGAGCGCGCGGGCCTCCTCCCGCTCTGGGAAGTGGCCGATCCGATTGCTCTTCGGATCGCTGATCTCGATCGAGACGGGCATGGGGATCTCGTCCTCGCTCATCGTCAAGGGGTCGTGTGGGCCCATGGGACGACGACAGGGTTTCTGACGCCGACGTCCCTCTCAGTGGATTCCGAGCCGACGGACCTCGTGCTCGAGGATTTCGATTTGGACGGACGGGCCGACATCGCGCTGAGCGACAGAACTGGGAACGTGCAGCTCTTCCTCGGAACGGCGCGTGGGGGATTCTCCAAGAGAGGAAAATGGTTCGTGGGAGGGTCCACATCGGCGCTCGCGGCCGGCCATTTCGATGCCGATGGATATCGGGATGTCGCTGTCGTGCTCGCCCATCGAAATCGGATCGTGTTGTTGATGGGAGATCAAGGAGGGGGATTCGGAGAGGCGTTCGATATGGAGACGAGCGATCCGGTGGCGGCGATTCTGGCAGCGCGGGTGAATCGCGACGCTCTGGATGATCTGCTCATCGCGGAGCGGCGTCAGGGGGGATGGCTCATCGCCGTGACCGAGGCCTCTCGCATCGTCGTGACGACGACGGCCGATACGATTCGCGAAGATGGTCGCGTCTCACTGCGAGAGGCCATTCTCGCGGCCAATGGCATGCCGCCCAATCGCGACGTCGTAGGGCAATCGAAAGCCCCCGAAGTGATCGCGTTCAATATTCCGGAGTCGGAACGCCGAGACGGCGTCTTCACGATCGAAGTGGACGGCGTGTTAGGACCTCTGCCGCGATTGGCGGATGGAGGAACGACGATTGATGGGACGACGCAACCGGGATGGAGAGGGGCACCGATCATCGTGTTGAATGGTCGGCGAGCTGGTCTGGCCGATGGGCTCGTGATCACATCATCGCTCAACGTCATTGCCGGATTGGTGATCAATGGGTTTGAGGGCAATGGCGTGAAGATCATCGTGGATCCACCGGAGTCTGGCGCTGCGACGGGGAACATCGTGCGCGGCTGCTATATCGGGACGGATCCGACCGGACGGCGAAGCATCGGGAACGGGCTCTACGGCGTTTTGATCACGCGAAATCGCACGCAGGCGAACCTCATCGGAGGGACAGCTCCGACCGATCGGAACGTCATCTCAGGCAATCGCAGCAATGGGATCGAGTTGGACTTCCCGACTTTCGGGAACCTCATTTTGGGAAATTACATCGGGACGACGGCCGATGGATTGAGCGCATTGCCTAACGGCGGGGCGGGGATCTTCATCAGTGGAGCGCGGGATAACGTGATCGGAGGGCGCGAGCCGGGGGCTGGGAATCTCATCTCCGGGAATTCGGGGAGCGGTGTTCAAATCGTTGGCGTCTTTGGGAATCAGGTGCAAGGAAATTGGATCGGCGTGGATGCGACTGGGCGACGAGCTCTTCCCAATGGAGGGGATGGCGTCACGCTCATCGGCGGAGCACATAGTAACCTCATCGGGGGAAGCGCGGAAGTCGCGCGCAACGTCATCTCCGGCAATGCGCAAAATGGTGTTCGCATGGCCGATGCCTTTTCCAACCAAATCGCTGGGAATGTCATTGGTCTCGATCCAACGCTGGCACGCGTCATCCCCAATGGTGGAAGCGGGATCTTGGTGACGGCTGGCGCGCGCGAGAATCTCATCGGAGGACTCGAGCCCTCAAGCGGTAACATCATTGCGGGGAATTCGGGGGATGGGATCACGCTGGCGCGCGGGGCGAACAGCAATCAGATTGTCGGGAACTTCATTGGCACGACGGATCGGGAGGGCAGATCTCGGCTGCCGAATGGTGGACACGGTATCGCCATCCTCGGCGCGCAGAATACGGCCATCGGGGGGACGACGCTCGCCGCGGCCAATACCATCGCCTATAACGCTCGCGCAGGCATCATGATCGTTGATGGCGAGGAGGCGCCGAGCCGTGGGAATCGGATCGGATGTAATGCCTTCTTCGCCAACGGCGGTTTAGGCATTGATCTGGGCGGCGATGGCGTGACGCCCAATGACGTGGGCGACGCCGATGATGGGCCGAACGCGCTGGTGAATTTCCCCGTCATCCGCGAGCTGTGGGAGGTTTCGGCAGGCGTCCTCCTTCGAGGACGAATAGATACAGTCAACCCGGCGGCTGCGCGAATAGATGTCTACGTGGCGGATCCCGATCCGACGGGGTTCGGAGAAGGAAAGCGATGCCTGGTGCAGGGGATCACGCCGAATCCGGACGGAACGTTCGAAATCTTGCTCGCCGGGATTTCGATACGAGACCCGGTGACGCTGACGACGACCGACGAGGCCGGAAATACCTCGGAGTTCTCTCGCCTTGCGCCTCCGGCGGACGTGACGCCGCCAAGCGTGCGCGTGATCAGTCCCAACGGCGGCGAATTCGTCTTAGCGGGGACTTTGTTGCCGATCGCATGGGAATCCTCGGACAATGTGGGCATCTTCCTGCATGAGATCGCGCTCTCGCTTGACAGCGGGCGCACGTGCTCGATCTTGCTTGGGCGCGTGGGGGGTGATAAACGGTCGTTCGTGTGGGAGGTCCCCGAGGGCTTGCTATCTTCCACAGCGCGGGTGTGCGTCACCGCGCGCGACTTCTTCGATAATGCGGCGACCGATGTGAGCGATGGAGACTTCCAAATCGGGCGCAGCGATCGCGAGGAGCCCGTCGTGCGCGTCATCCGTCCCAATGGCGGCGAGGTCGCGCGCGCAGGAGAGCCGTTTGAGATCACGTGGGAAGCGAGCGATAACGTGAGCGTGGCGAATTGCGATCTCTCGGTCTCCACGGATGGGGGCGCGAATTTCACGCCTCTGGCTGCGCGGATCCCGGCGGATGTGCGCTCGTTCACATGGAACATCCCCGAGGGTCTCTCCACGACGCGCGGGCGCGTGCTCGTGCGCTGCCGCGACTTGGCAGGGAACATCGGCGAGGATCGCAGTGATGGCGATTTCGCCGTAGACGGAGCGCCGCCGGACATCGGTTCAGTGGTCGTCTTCGACGTGGGCACTCCGGGGCGCTTCTTCGTCGCGGGGCGACCGCTGACGATCGCTTGGCAGGCTTCCGATGATGTCGGGATCGCGCGTCATCGGATCGAGTTCTCCTTCGACGATGGGCGCACGTTCGAGCCCCTGCGCGATGCTCAAGGGAATATCGTCGGAGACAATATCCCAGGCGATGCTCGGCAGTTCACGTGGGCTGTGCCGAGAACGGTCTTCACGCGTACCGGACGATTCCGCGTCACGGCGATTGATCGCGCGGGGCGGAGCAGCTCGGCTTTGAGCGAGCGTATTTCGATCATCAATTGAACGGAGCGAGTTCGGGGAGAAGACGCCTCCGGATCGCAGCATCGCCGATTCGACGAGAACATCGAATGGCGCGAGATCTGTAAAGAAGTGTCTTTCCGATCCCTCGCGGCGATTCCTCCTCCTCTCGGCTGGAGCGAAGAGTGGGGAGAACGGGGAGCGGCGGAGGGATCGGCCAGAGATATGCGCATCGTCCGCCTGGAAGTCGTGGACTTCCGAAACATCGCGGAGGAGCGATGGGAACCCGGGCCCGGGTTGAATTTCCTCTACGGGGAGAACGCGCAGGGGAAGACAAGCCTGCTGGAGGCTCTTTACGTGCTCGGCCACGCGCGCTCGTTTCGCACGCCGCGTCTTCTAGAGGTCATCCGGCATGGGCAACCTCAGGCCTTCGTGCGGGGGATTGTCGAGCGTCGCGGGACGCGCGTGGAGCTAGCCGTTCAACTCAATCCGCGCACTCGCGCCCTCTTCGTCAACGGAAAGCGGAGGACGCTTTCGGAGTATCTCGGCCATCTCGTCGTGTTCGTTTGCTCCCTTGAGCGCATGGACGTCATTCGGGGAGAACCCGAGCATCGCCGCCGTTTCCTGGATGAAGGCCTCCTCAGCCTCGATCCCAAGTACGCGCATACGTTGGAACAATATCAGCGGGTCCTCAAGCAGAAGAATCGGTTGCTGAAATTGGCCGCCGAGAGCGATGATCCCCGTCGCTTCCTCGAAGAGATCGAAGTGTGGAACGAGCAATTGGTCCATTATGGGGCGCTCATCCATCGAGCCCGCACCCGATATGTGGAGCTGCTGCAGCGTCATCTGCCAGCGGATTTATTTGGCTCGGAGCAAATCGCCATCCGCTATGTCTCCTCGCTCGCTGCTCATGGAGATGTGAGTGAATACGAGAAGCTGCTGGCCGAACGATTGCGCGTGCGCTTGACAGCAGAGTTGGCCCTTGGACACGCGTTGGTGGGACCGCATCGAGATGAACTGGCGATCACCTTCGAGGGGCGGGAATTGCGCCACTATGGGAGCCTCGGTCAGCAACGTAGCGCCCTGATTGTGCTTGATTTAGCGCAAGTCTCCGTCTATAATTTTGCCTTTGAAGAAGAGGCCGTGTTTCTCTTGGATGATGTGGATGCGGAGCTGGATCGGCGACGCATTGCGCGGGTGTTGGAGTACTTGCAGGGTCGCGCGCAATGCTTCCTCACGACCTCAAAGCCGGACATCGCCGCAGCGAGCTATCCCCAAACGATGCGCTTTCGCGTCGAGGCCGGACATCTCATCCCGATTCCACCTCATGCGCAGGGGGATGAAGTGAACCGATCAACTGAACGAGCCGAGAGTCAGTGTGAGACCTCGTGTTGAGGAGGCAGAGACTATGGCGAAGGCGAAACCCGTGACTAAAGAGCCAAAATCGAAAGTAGTGACGGAGCGAGCGCGTGAAGTGACCGATGGCGCGGGCCCTCCTTCGGCGTCGGACGGGTCCGAGTACACAGCCCGTTCGATCACGATGCTCGAAGGACGGGAGGCCGTCCGTAAGCGGCCCCACATGTATATTGGTCCGACCAACGAGATTGGGCTTCATCACCTCGTCTTCGAGGTCGTGGACAACTCGATTGATGAAGCGTTAGTCGGCTACTGCGATCGTGTGGACGTCATCATCCACATGGACAACTCGATCACAGTGATTGACAACGGGCGTGGCATCCCTGTGGATAAGCATCCGACGGACAAGAAAGGGCGCTCGGCCGCCGAAGTCGTCATGACCGAGCTGCATGCCGGTGGCAAGTTCGATGCCAATGCCTATAAGGTCTCCGGCGGCGTTCACGGCGTCGGTGTCAGTTGCGTGAACTTCCTCTCGGAATGGCTGCGGTTGGAGATCTGGCGCGATGGCGGCGTCTACGAACAAGAGTACGAGCGCGGTGTGCCCAAGGGACCTTTGCGCAAGACAGGGGTCACACGTCGGCGCGGGACGAAGATCACGTTCAAGCCCGATCCGGAGATCTTCGAGACGACTGAGTTCAGCTTCGAGCTGCTCGCCCAGCGGCTCCGCGAGAAAGCATTCCTCAACAGCGGCGTTCTCATCACGTTGACTGATGAGCGCGTGACGCCCGAGCGGCGCAGCGAATTCCGCTACGAAGGCGGGATCGCGGAATTCGTCCGCCATCTCAACAAGAACAAGAACGTCCTCCATCCCGATGTCATCGCCTTCCAAACTCAGAAAGATGACCTCACGATCGAGGTGGCCCTGCAGTACAACGACACATACGCGGAGACGGTCTTCTCCTTCGCCAACAACATCAATACGGTGGATGGCGGGACGCACCTGACGGGCTTTCGGACGGCCTTGACGCGCACGCTCAATCAGTACGCGCAGGCGATGGGATTGTTGAAAGATCTCGGGGAGAATTTGACCGGCGAGGACGTGCGCGAAGGGCTCGTGGCCGTCATCAGCGTGAAGATCCCACAGCCGCAGTTCAAGGGAAATGAGAAGCGGGAATTGCTCAATCCCATCTCAGGCGTCGTGCAATCGTTCGTCTCCGAGCAACTCAGCCTTTATTTCGAGCGGAATCCGAAAGTCGCCAAAGCGATCTTGACCAAAGCCGTGGAGGCAGCTCGCGCTCGGCAAGCGGCGCGGCGCGCTCGCGACCTCACCCGTCGCAAGAGCGCGCTCGATGCGCAGAGCGGATTGCCGGGGAAATTGGCCGACTGCCAGGAGAAGGATCCGGCCCTCTGCGAATTGTTCATCGTCGAAGGGGACAGCGCCGGAGGATCGGCCAAGATGGGCCGGGACCGCCGATTCCAAGCCATCTTGCCGATCAAAGGGAAAATCCTCAACGTGGAGAAAGCGCGTTTCGACAAGATGATCAATCACGGTGAGATCCGCGCCCTCATCACGGCTCTCGGCACGGGCATCGGCAAAGATGATTTTGACATCTCGAAGCTTCGCTACCATCGGGTCATCATCATGACCGACGCCGATGTCGATGGGAGTCATATTCGAACGCTGTTGCTGACGTTCTTCTATCGTCAAATGCCGGAGCTGATCGAGCGCGGGCATCTCTACATCGCCCAGCCGCCGCTCTATAAGGTCAAGCGGGGCAAGAGCGAGCAGTACGTGCGGGATGAGCGGGAGATGATGAGCTATCTCATGCGCAAGGCCGCTGAGGAGATCGTGCTCGTCGTCGGACGGAAGCGAAAGATCGAAGGGCGCGAGCTGGCCCGCACGTTGGAACGGCTCATCGAGTTCAAGACGTATTTCGAGAAACTCGAACGTCGGTTGCACGATCGAAAGCTCGTCGAAGCAATCCTCATGGCGCTCGTCGGCAGGCGCGGCGTGCTTCGTCCGGGGATGAGTCTGCATGATCTCTTCGCCGACGAAGATCGGCTCGCTGAGGTCGAAGCGCGCCTCCAAGAGGCTGGGTATTGGACCGATCTTGCCGAGGATGAAGAGCACGGACTCTTCCGCCTGAAGGTCGGCGAGGGACCGAATGGGCGCGTTGTCCTCGATTGGGAGCTCGCCACGCATGTGGAGTTCCAAAAGGCTCTCAACCTCTATCGCGAGTTGGGCGATCTCATGACGCCCCCCTATGAGATCATCGAGAACGGGGCCCGTGTGGAAGTCGCTTCGCGAGAGGAATTACTCGATCGCGTGCTCGCCATCGCCAAGAAGGATTTGACCATCCAGCGCTACAAGGGACTGGGGGAGATGAACCCCGAACAGCTGTGGGAGACGACGATGGATCCCGAACGCCGAACGCTCGTGCAGGTGCGCATTGAGGATGCCGTCGAGACGGACGAGATCTTCACCATCCTTATGGGTGATGCCGTTGAGCCGCGACGCCGGTTCATCGAGGAGCATGCCCTCGATGTGAGAAATCTCGATATTTGAGGGGCCAAAAGGGTGAACCGGTCGAAGGCTCTTCACCAAGCGGTGATCTTCTCCCGCAGCGGATGGAGAGGAAGGGAGGTCGTCGGTGAATGAATCTTCATCGGCCATTTGTGTTCTCACGAGCGGAGGGTTAGATAGTGCTGTCCTCACGGCCGAGGTGCTGCCGCAATACGCGCGCGTCTTTCCGGTCTACATCCGAAGCGGACTTCGGTGGGAGGACGTCGAGTTGTATTGGCTGCGGCAATTCTTAGATCGGCTGCGCGATGAGCGCCTTCATCCGCTCACTGTGATGCAGCTTCCCGTGGACGATGTCTATGGAGGGCATTGGAGCGTGACTGGGGATGGAGTCCCCGAATATGAGGCGGCGTGGGACTCGGTCTATCTGCCTGGACGCAACATCATCTTGGTGGCGAAAGCGGCCATCTTCTGTGCGCTGCGCGGAGTTTCGACGATCGCCCTCGGTTTGCTCGAAGGGAATCCCTTTCCAGATGCGACGCCTGCCTTCCTCTCGCTCATGGAGCGAACGTTGAGCCAGGGGTTAGCCCATCAGCTCACGATCTTGGCACCGTATCGCGGACTTTCGAAGTCGGAGATCATCCAACGCGGCCGCCATCTGCCGCTGGAGCTGACGTTCTCTTGCCTCGCTCCCGTTGGCCAACAGCATTGTGGCCGCTGCAGCAAATGCGCTGAGCGCCAACAAGCCTTCGCGCAAGCTGGTCTCGCTGATCCCACCGCCTACGCTCATTCGCTGTAAGAGAGATCCTATTCCTGCCTCCTTTGGCAAAGGAGGCCCAATACTTGACCTCGCACGTCCGGGCTACGGGGATTGGTAAGGGGACGCCCTCGTCGTGACGCGCGAGACCGCGGACGCGATGTTCATTCCCGAGTGCTCGGAGATGTTGAGGCTTGATGAGCCCTTCGCGGTTCGCTGATAATTGGCGCCGATTGGCGGAGTGGGCGTTGGGTGTGCCCATTGTGGTTGACAAAGGCCGATAGGAGGGGAGCTGTGAGGCCTATCAAAGCGTTCCCGTTGGTGCTCGGTATATGGATCGTGCTCTTCCCCAAATCGGATGACGCTCGCGCAATCTCGATTTGAGGTGGGCGTGCAAACGCCGGCGATCGGCCATATGCGCAGCATCAAGGGGCAACCAAGGAGAACTCTGATCGGCATTGGGGGACGCATCGGGTATGACCTGAACGATCAGGTCACGCTTGAGATGGTTGTGAACGTCCTTTCTCCAGATCCGAAGATCGCTGATGGCTGGAAAACCCAATGGTTATGGGGAGCGAAGGTGGGGCGACGCTTCACGAGAGTGGGATTGTTTACGAAGGCCAGGATAGGGGCTCTCAATCTTGACAAGGATTTCCTCATCAGCCCGGATGGGGCCATGCCCGTGGTCGCGCGGCTGGCGCAGGGAAATTTCGCTGCGGACGTGGGAGGGGTCTTCGAGATTTATCCCCCGCACAGGAGTCGCGTGGTCGTTCGCTTCGAGTTTGGCGACCATATCGTTCGGTTCGGGAGTCGAACGAGCCTATCGACATCCGGGCCGATTCAGTCCGAGCGCTTCATTGGCCATAACTTTCAATTCTCTCTCGGCCTGGGCCTCCGCTTCTGAGGCGTGGCGGGGATGAATTTGCTCTCAAGCCCTCGAGGTGGGCCTCGGAAGAATTCTCGCCCCCAACTAGGATGGCTCCTCGCCGGCGGCTGGATTTTTACCATCCGGTCTCGGAAGAACTCTCGTCCCCTACCAGAGCGATCCACAGCAATTGGCAAGGGGCGCTCGTTCTCCACCTAGGCTGTCTCTCCGCTTGCGAGGAATCGGCGTCCCCCCGAACATCTGCATTTGAAGCAGCCTCCGAGGGGACGGTGAGCGCGCGTTGACAGCATCGCCTGTAAGCCGACCGAACGATTAGCCGGAGCTAGGACCATCGGTTCCATTCTGCGACGGAAACCAACGGACGATCTCTCGCACAGCGTAGGATGGAGGACATCGGAGCTATTGCGATCACGGCCGTTCAGGCGCAGGCGAATCCAATCGAAGATGCGCATGCGATGTGAATCGCGAACGCAAAGATGATTTTCCTCACTGGTGAGCGGAGCTTTCGATTCGCTCGACCAGCGCCGTTGGAGGCCCTGCCGCGCGCCCGCTAAAATAAATGGTGGTTGGCGCCCGTGTGAGCGCAAGTGGCGAAGGCGGGGCATCTCGTCCTCGTCGCTTGTGACGTTTTTCGGGGAGTCGGGCCATGGTCGTGCGCATAGACGGATCGGTTGGCGAGGGAGGAGGGCAAATCCTGCGGACGAGCTTGGCGCTCGCGGCCTTGCTCGCGCGCGAGGTGGAGATCGTCAACATCCGTCGCGGGCGGAAGGTTCCGGGGCTACAACCGCAGCACCTGACGGCCGTGCGCGCGATCCGAGACATCACGCGGGGGCGTGTGCTCGGGGACGAATTGGGCTCGGAGCTACTTATCTTCATGCCGGGGAAGTGCGAGGGAGGCGTCTACGAATTCGATGTGAGCAAGATTCGGGCGAGCGCTGGATCCGTGAGCCTGATCTTCCAAGCTGTTCTGCCTGCCTTACTCTTTGCGCCGCGTCCCACGCATTTGGTCCTCAAAGGCGGCACGCACGTGCCCTTCAGTCCCCCCACGACGTATGTGGAGAAGGTCTTTTTGCCTGCGCTCCAGCGCATGGGAGGACGCGCGAGCGCGAGGACGATTCGCTGGGGATGGTATCCTCAGGGCGGAGGAATCGTCGAAGCGGACATCGAGCCGGTGGAACGGCTCTCGGCGATTGAGCTGATCAAGCGGGAAGAGTTGATCAAAATCGAAGGCTTGGCGGTCGTCTCCAATCTTCCCCTCTCGATCGCCGAACGTCTTGGTCGGCGATTGATTCAACGGCTGGCTCAATATGAGCTTGTGGCCGAGGTGGAGCTGGTGCAAGCTCCAGCTCTCGGAAGAGGGACGGGCCTCTTCGTCTTCGCTCACTATGGAGAGGTCGTCGCGGGATTCGGAGCGCTGGGCGAGATCGGGAAGCGCGCTGAGATGGTCGCCGATGAAGTGCACCGTGCGCTGATGGCACATCACCGTTCTGGGAAAGTGGTGGATCGGCATCTGGCCGATCAACTCGTCCTCTACATGGCTTTGGCCGAGGGGCGTTCGACGATCACCGTCTCTGAGCTCACCCATCACCTGTTGACCAATGTGTGGGTCATCGAGCAATTCTTGCCCGTGAAGTTCGAAGTGCAGGGAGAAGTGGGGAAGCCGGGGATGATCTCTGTCGAAGGTGTGGGCTTTCGTCCTGGAGCGACAGAGCCGAGCCTCTTGTGAAGAGGCGCTCAGGGCGAGACGCTTTATGCCTCACGCGATCTGCGGTGGATCGTGTGGGAGATCCCCAAATGGAGGGACGCATGTTGCAATTCAAACGCATCCTGTGTCCAACGGACTTCAGCGAAGCCGCTCGACGAGCTTTCGATCTGGCCATTCCGTTAGCCGAGGCGTTCAATGCCGAGTTATACATCGTTCATGTCGTTCCCGCGATCCCGTATCTGGAGCCGCGGCCGACGTATCACTTCGACGTGCCCGAATACGAGCGGCTGCTCCATGAAGATGCTGAGCGACAGATGACCGCACTCGTGAACGATCTGCAGACGCGCGTCGCCGTCCATCCGATCATCGCGCATGGCGATGTGGCCGAGCAGATCCTGCGAACGGCGGACGAGAAAAACGTGGACCTGATCGTCATCGCGACGCACGGGCGCACGGGATGGCGGCATCTGGTCTTCGGCTCCATCGCCGAGAAGATCGTGCGCTTGGCGCGCTGTCCGGTCCTGACGGTGCGCGAGCCATCGGCGTGAACGCTCCTTCAGGCGAGGCGCGCCAGAGCTTGATCTAGATCGGCGATCAAATCCTCCACGTCCTCGATCCCGACCGAGAGGCGAATGAGGCCTTCGGTGATGCCCGTCGCCCGACGCTCTTCTTCCGGGATGGGCCCGTGGGACATCGAGGCCGGATGCTGGATGAGTGAGGTGACGCCGCCGAGGCTGACAGCAAGCGTGATCACGCGCACGGATTCGACCAATCGTCGTCCGGCTTCTCGTCCTCCCTTCACCTCGAAGGCGACCATGCCGCCGAAGCCGCGCATCTGTCGCCGGGCCACATCGTGCTGCGGGTGCGAGGGCAATCCCGGGTAGAAGACGCGCTCGATCTGCGGATGCGTCTCCAAGAACTCCGCGATCCGCTGTGCGTTGGCATTCTGCCGCTCCAAGCGCAAGCCGAAGGTCTTCATCCCGCGGATGAGTAGCCAGGCCTCGAAGGGACTGAGGGTGGGACCGAAGAGCTTAGCATGCTGCCAGCAGCGCTCGATGAACACCGCGGAGCCGACGATCGCGCCCGCCGTCAGATCGTGATGGCCGCCGAGGTACTTCGTCGCGCTATGGACGACCGCGTCAATACCCAGTTGCAATGGGCGCTGATTATAAGGTGTCGCGAACGTATTGTCGGCGATGGTGAAGATCCCATGTTCGCGCGCCAGATGGGCGACCGCGCTCAGATCCGTCACATCCAATCGAGGATTCGAAGGTGTCTCCACGTAGATGAGCTTCGTGTTCGGGCGAATCGCGCGGCGGAAATTCTCCGGATCGGTTGGCGGGACGAACGTGACCTCGATGCCCAGTCGCGGGAGCATGTTTCGGAAAAGCTCCATCGTCGCGGCATAGAGCGAGCGTCCGGCCACGATATGCTCGCCGCTTGTGACGCATGCGAAGACGGCTGTCGCGACGGCCGCCATTCCCGAGGAGAGGGCGAGCGCGCGCTCACCTCCCTCCAAAGCGGCGATGAGAGTTTCAGCTTGTCGCGTCGTGGGATTGCCCCAACGCGTGTAGTACTCCGTCGGTGCGATCTCTTGCGCGAAGCGAGCCCCGGCAGCCGCGTCCTCCAGTTCGAACACGGCCGTTTGAAAGATCGGCGGTGCGACCGCGCGCGTGGGATTCACCTCGCGTCCGGCGTGAACAGCGATCGTGTTGATCCCCCATTCTCGTGACATTGTTCTCTCCTCGATGCGATCTCTATTGCTCAGCAAGAGCGAGAGTGTAGGTTGGCTTCGCATTCAAACGCAATGGCGGGCGAATCCTTGCTTGCGCGCTCGATGGAGATCGGTCACAATTGCTCGGCGAGCATTTGAGCATAGGAGGAAGCCGTGAGCGATGTGACCACGATCGTGCATGTGCGCGGGCGCGAGATCCTGGATTCGCGAGGAAATCCGACGGTGGAAGCGGAAGTCGGATTGGCGGGGGGCGCCGTGGGCGTCGCTGCCGTTCCTTCGGGAGCCTCGACCGGCGAGCACGAAGCGCTTGAATTGCGCGACGGCGATCGGGCGCGGTATCAGGGCAAAGGGGTGCTCAAGGCCGTGGCGAACATCAACGGGCCGATCGCGCGGACGCTGCTCAACATGGACGCGCTCGACCAAGCCGCTGTGGATCGAGCGATGCAGCAGTTGGACGGGACGCCGAATAAGAGTCAATTAGGCGCGAACGCGATCTTGGCCGTCTCCCTGGCGACGGCGCGTGCGGCGGCGATGGCGCTCGGGCTTCCGCTCTATCGGTATCTTGGGGGCATCGGCGCTCGTACGTTGCCCGTGCCGTTGATGAACATCCTCAATGGCGGCGTGCATGCGGACAACAACTTGGATATTCAGGAGTTCATGATCGTCCCCGTCGGCGCGCCAACGTTCGCCGAGGCCTTGCGATGGGGAGCTGAAGTCTTTCATGCGCTCAAAGCCGTTTTGCGAGCGCGTGGTTACAGCACGGCGGTCGGCGACGAGGGGGGATTCGCTCCGAACGCGCGATCCACGGAGGAGGCGATCGAGCTGATCCTGGAGGCGATTGTGCGGGCGGGCTACGAGCCGCGAACGCACATCGCCCTCGCCTTGGATGTGGCCGCCAGCGAATTGTACGAAGAGGGCGTCTACGTCTTCAAAAAATCGGATGGTTCGCGCCGCACGTCGGAGCAGATGATTCGGCTTTATGAGGATCTCGTTCGCCAGTACCCCATCCTCTCTCTCGAGGATGGTTTGGCCGAGAATGATTGGGCGGGATGGCGGGCATTGACCGAGGCACTCGGCGAGCGCGTGCAGCTCGTCGGCGATGATCTCTTCGTCACCAACGTGGCGTTTTTGCGCCGGGGGATCGAAGAAGGGGTCGCCAATGCGATTCTCCTCAAGGTGAATCAAATCGGCACGCTCACGGAGACGTGGGAGGCGATCGAACTGGCGCGCCGACACGGCTACGGGGGGATCATCTCGCATCGTTCGGGAGAGACCGAGGACACATTCATCGCTGATCTTGCCGTGGCGGCCAATCTCGGGCAGATCAAGACGGGCTCGCTCAGTCGCACCGATCGCGTGGCGAAGTACAATCAGCTCCTCCGCATCGAGGAAGAGTTGGGAGAGAGCGCTCGCTATCCCGGTTGGGAGGCCTTCGCCCATGTGAGTGGGATTCGCCGTGCCGCGCATCCTTGACATCGGCTGCGGGCTCCACAAGATCGAGGGCGCAATCGGCATGGACGTGAATCCCCGTACGGCCGCCGATGTGCTCTACGATTTGAACCGCGTCCCGTATCCCTTTGTGAGCGACGCCTTCGACGAGGTGGTCGGGCGTCACGTGATCGAGCATGTCGAGAACGTGCTCGGCGTCATGGCGGAACTGCATCGGATCACGCGGCCAGGAGGAATCATTCGCCTGCTCGCTCCGCATTACACGAACCCGGATTGGCCGACCGATCCCACGCATCGCATCCACCTGAACAGCTTCTCCTTCCGCTGCTTCACGGATGAGGAGCCGCTCTTCCCCTTTTATACGGACGTGCGGCTCAAGCCGCGACGCATCCATGTGACGGTGCTCCGATTGTGGAAGTACCTGGGATGGGAATGGCTCATCAATTTGGACGAGCGATGGCCGGCATTGCGCTTTCTGCGCCGTTTCTGGGAGCACTATTTGAGCTTCGTCATTCGGGGGAAAGAGATCCTCTTCGAGTTCGAAGTCGTGAAATCCTCGGCGCCTTCGCATCGGGGAGGGGAGAAGCCCCGCGATTGACAGGCACCGGAGGGGTCCCTATACTTGACTTCCTTTTGGAGGGGTGACGGGAATTCTGTCGAAAGCATCATGGGAGAAGGGAGGATATGCCGCGCACGAAGTCGGCGATGAAACAATTGCGGAAGAACTTGAAGCGGCGCGAGATCAATCGGCGAAATCTCTCGCGCCTGCGCACGTACATCAAGAAATTGCGTCGCGCCATCGAAGCGGGCGATGCGCGCGCGGCGCAAGAGCTTCTACCGCAGACGATCTCCATCATTGACAAATCCATCCAGAAGGGCGTCATTCATCGCAACGCCGCCGCTCGATATAAATCGCGTCTGACGATCGTGGTCAATCGGTTGGCGGCAAAAGCTCAGACGTCAAGCTGAGTGTGCTGAGAGGGAGGGGCGCGGTCGGGAGGGACACCTATGGAGAAATTGACGATCGGTCACCTTCGCGAGAAGCTTTCGGGGCAGCGGGTCTTCGTCCGAATAGATGGTGATGTCCCTCGACGAGAGGGGACTGGAGAGATCGCGGATGATTTCAAACTCCAGCAAGTGGTGCCGACGCTTCAATTCCTGATTCAGGCAGGGGCCCGTGTGGTGATCGGTACGCATTGGGGGCAGCCGGGCGGGAGCGTGGTCGAGGAATGGCGCGTGGACGCGCTCGCCGAGCGCTTGAGCCAGCTCTTGGGGCGATCTGTTCGCAAGGCGAACGATTGCGTGGGGCGGGACGTCGAACGTCTCGTGGACGAGTTGAAGCCGGGCGATATCCTGATGGTGGAGAATCTGCGCTTCTATGCGGAGGAGGACTTGGATGACGCGGCCTTCGCGCGTCAGTTGGCCGATCTGGCCGACGTGTATTGCAATGATGCGTTTGGACTGGCCCATCGCGGACAGGCCTCTACGGTCGGCATCACGCGCTACGTGACGCCGGCAGCCGCGGGCTTGCTCATGGAACGCGAGCTGTTGATGTTGGAGGCCGTCTTGAAGAATCCGCAGAAGCCATTTCTGGCTGTTGTCGCTGGCTCGCGCCTGGAAGAAAAGTTGCCCGTTTTGGAGAATCTCTTGCCCCGCGTGGATCGGCTCTTCATCGGGGGGGCGCTTTGTTTCACCTTCCTCAAGGCGCAGGGGTATGAAGTCGGCCGGTCTCCAGTGAACACGGCCTTTCTTAAGCTCGCTGAAGATTTCCTCAAGCGGGCGGAGCAGGCGCTCGGGAGCCGAGGGGAGATCTATCCGACGGGACTCGTCTTTCCTTCGGATTTCGTCGTCGTCGAAGCGGAAGCGCTGGAGCACGCGCACGGCGATCCGGAGAAGATCGCGGCTCTTCCGCGTCATGTCGTTGTGGCCTCGGAGATCCCGGCTTATGCGGTGGCCGTGGACATCGGGCCGATGACGATCAGCCATCTCGTGGAATTGTTCGATTGGGCGCGCACGGTCTTTTGGAATGGCCCGCTCGGGCGATGGGAATGGGCTCCCTTCGCTGAGGGGACGCGGGCGATGGCGGAGTATGTGACCGGGCGCGTTCCGGCCGAGCGGAAGGACGTCATCATCTGCGGCGATAGTCTGACGCAAGCCCTTCGGCAGTTCGGTCTTCCGATCGAGCGGATCCGTCATTTGAGCACTGGAGGAGAATCGGCGCTGAAGTACTTGGCGGGGATGCCGCTGCCGGCGGTCGTGGCGTTGAGCGAGCGGGAGCAACCGGAGCGTTTGCCGCGGCCACGACGCATCCTCATTCCCGTGGATGGATCGCCCAATGCTCGCTTGGCCGTCCAACGGGTGAGTCAGTTGCTTGACGCTGCGCGAGCGGAGATCACCCTGCTGTATGTCGCTCCGCTCTCTCGAGTCGAACGCAGCACGTATGTCAGTCCGGAGAGAGAGGCTGAATGGCGGGCTGCGCACCAGTTGGAAGCCGAGCGCATCTTCGCCGAGGCCAATGCTGAGTTAGCGCGACAGGGGTTGATCTCTCACCGCCAATTGATGGTGTTGGGCGATCCTGCCGAAGAAATTCTCAAGCTCGCCGATCAGATCCAGGCGGACTTGATCGTCATGGGCGCGCGCGGGCGAACGGGGATCTTTCGATTCCTGATGGGGAGCGTCAGTCGCAAGGTCCTCGATCACGCGAAATGTCCTGTCCTGCTCGTGCGAGTGCCGGATGAGGAATTGGTGAAGGCGGGATTGATGGAGGCGTGACTCAGGGGAGAACGCGGATTCGCCCGGCAGCTCCGGTAGTGACTTCTCCAATGGCGGCAGCGAGCGTGTGACTCTCCTCCAGCGCTGCGCAGAGTGCTTCCACTTTCTCCGGAGGGACAGCGATCAAGATCCCACCGGACGTTTGCGCATCGCAGAGGACCAGTTGCGCCTCTTCGGAGATCTCCGGGTCCCAGTCCACAAATTGGGCGAGATACGCGTGATTGGCGAGCGTGCCTCCGGGCACGATGCGCTCGGCGACGAGTTCCCACGCGGCTGCGAGCACGGGAACGCGCGAGAGCCAGATCGTCGCGCTCACGCCGCTGGCCGCGAGCATGGTGCGCAAGTGACCGAGCAATCCATATCCGGTGACATCGGTGGCGGCGCGCACGCCGATTCGACGCATGGCGTGCGCGGCAGCGCGATTGAGCGTCGTCATGACGCGGACGGCTTCGGCTTCGATTTCGGGAGAGACCCGCTCGCGCTTGATCCCCGTTGTGATGATTCCCAGGCCGAGCGGTTTCGTCAAGATCAGACGATCGCCCGGACGCGCGCTTGAATTCGGGATGATCTCTTCCGGACGGGCGAATCCGAGCACGGCCAAACCGTATTTCGGTTCGAGGTCATCCACGGTATGTCCGCCCAGGATCACGACGCCAGCCTCGCGAGCCTTATCGGCACCCCCGCGCAGGATCTCGCTCAAGAGATGAAGAGGCAGCTTCTTCGCCGGGAATCCCACGAGATTAAGCGCCAGGAGCGGATCAACACCCTTAGCGTAGAGATCGCTGAGTGCATTGGCAACGGCGATCTGTCCGAAGGCATACGGATCGTCCACGACGGGCGTGAAGAAGTCTGTTGTGAAGACGAGGGCCGTTTGCTCATCGAGCAAGTAAACGCCCGCATCATCGGCGTCCTTGGCGCCGATGAGCACGCGCGGATCCTCCATCGGAGCCCATGCGCTCAGGACCTCGACCAGGTCCTTCTGACTCAACTTACACGCTCAACCGGCTCCGTGGCTGAATTGCGTCAATCGAATGCGTTCGGTCTCAGCCATCTCGTTCTCCTCGTGGATGAGGAACGATTCATACTATGGCACATCAGGACGCTCCGTCAACGGAGGGGGTCGAAGGGGGGAGCGTCTCAGATCCCTTCCGAGTCATTCCCCTCTCAGCCTCCAGCGAGGCATATCGTCCCCGCCAATCGTTCATCCGAATGCGAAGGAGATCGAACGCCGTGCGCCAGGCATCGCGTCCCAGGCGAACTTTCGTCCCTTCGGCGTTGGCCCAGAGCACAGGTGTCTCTCGAAGACGCAGGCCGCGTTTTCGTGCCAGGTAGAGGATCTCGACGTCGAACCCGAATCCGAAGATTCGTTGGCTTCGGAAGATCGGAAGCATGGATTCGCGCCGGTAGGCCTTGAAGCCGCACTGCGTGTCCTTGAAGGGGAGCCCAGTGAGCGCGCGCATTAGAAGGTTGAAGATTCGTCCGGCCCATCGTCGCAGGAGCGATTGTGGCTTCAGGATGAATCGCTGATCGAGACCGCGCGAGCCGAACGCGACATCTGCGCCCTCGGTCTCGATTATCCGAAGAAGGCGTTCGGCTTCCGCGATCGGTGTCGAGAGATCGGCATCGGTGAAAAGGACGATCTCGCCGCGCGCGTGTAGAAAACCGCGGCGGACGCTATAGCCTTTCCCGAAATTTCGCTCGTTGCGCAGCAGACGCACGCACACGTGCTCGCTCGACCAGGTGTCGGCGAACGCGCGGACGATTGCCGCCGTGGCATCGCGCGAGCCGTCGTCTACGACGATGACCTCGCTCGGGAATGGTCGCTGCTCCAAATACTGCACGATCTCCTGCAGCGAGCGCTCGATCCGACGGGCCTCGTCGAAGGCCGGGATGACGATGGAGAGATACGGCCGTACCTTCATGCGCTGAGGAAGTATGGCGCACGCACTCCCTGGCGATCAAGGAGCATTCGCAGCTTCTTGATCAGCGCGAGGAGGATTCGCTATGATTCTGCTTTCGCGGAAAGGGGGGGAAGCGATGCTCATGCGTTCCATGTTCGGCATGATTGGCGCGTATCTTCTCGGCTCGATCCCCTTCGGATATTTGCTGGTCAAGTACGTCTTCACGGATCGCGTTGACGTGCGGACGATCGGGAGTCGGAGCATCGGGGCGACGAACGTGAGTCGGATCGCAGGAGCGAAAGGGGGGATCCTTACGGGACTGCTGGACATTGGGAAGGGGATGGCGGCTGTTGTGTTCGCGGGGAAGCTGACGGCGAACGATCCCTGGTGGATGGGGATGGCGGTGGTGTTGGCCGTCACCGGGCATATCTTTCCGGTGTGGATCGGGTTTCGAGGGGGAAAGGGCGTAGCGACGGGAGCAGGGGGGTATCTGCTCCTCTCTCCACTGGCCGTGCTCTCGGGGCTCGTGCTCTGGGCGGTGATCGTGTATGCGAAGCGATACGTCTCGCTCGGCTCCATCTTCGCGACGGCCTCGATCCCCTTTTGGATCTGGTTTTGGGGGGAGAAGGTCTTGCGCCATCCGCAGCAAGAGATTCAACCCCTGGTCGTGACCGCCGCCTTAACCGGAGCATTGATCATCTTCCGGCATCGGGAGAACATTCGGCGGCTGCTGGCCGGCACGGAGCGTAAGCTTGGAGCCCGCGTGTCATGAACGAAACCGTTCACCGCGTGGCGATCATCGGCGCCGGAAGTTGGGGGACGGCCCTCTCGATCTTAGCGGCGAGGCGGGGGCACATTGTCACGCTCTGGAGCCACGAACCGGAAGTTGCTGCGGCGATCCGCGAACGGCGGGAGAATCCGGTGTATTTGCCGGGAGCGCTCGTCCCCTCGCAGGTGCGGGTGACGACGTCGCTGGAAGAGGCGCTGGAGAGCGCGGACGTGGTGATCTCCGCTATTCCTTCGCACGTGTGTCGCTCGATCTATGAGCGCATGCGTCCGTGGTTGCATCCGCAGCTCATCTTCGTGAGTGCGACCAAGGGGCTCGAAGTGGAGACGCAAATGCGGATGTCGGAGGTCCTGCGCGAAGTCTTGCGCGATCAGTTCGAGCCGCGTGTGGTAGTGCTCTCCGGTCCGAGCTTCGCACAAGAGGTCGCGCGCGGCGATCCGACGGCTGTCGTCGCCGCTTCCTATCCGTTGGAGTACAGTCAATTGGTGCAGCGATTGCTCTCGGGACCGTCGTTTCGAATCTACGCGAGCCCCGATGTCGTCGGGGTGGAAATCGGGGGTGCTGTGAAGAACGTCATCGCGATCGGCGCCGGTGTGGTCGCGGGCTTGGGATGGGGAAACAATAGCATTGCGGCTCTCATCACGCGGGGGTTAGCGGAGATGACGCGCTTGGTTGTGGCGCTCGGCGGGCGCGCCGAGACGATGGCTGGCCTGGCGGGTGTAGGCGATTTGGTGCTCACGTGTACAGGACAGCTCTCGCGGAATCGGCAGGTCGGCATCGAATTGGGACGTGGACGGAAATTGTCGGACATTCTCGCGAACATGCGACAAGTGGCCGAAGGCGTGCGAACGACGCGCGCCGTCTATCGCCTCAGTCAACGGCTCGGCGTGGAGATGCCCATCACGGCGAGCATTTACGCCCTGCTCTATGAGGGGCGCGATCCCCGCGACGTCGCTGCTGCGCTCATGGAGCGCCCCCTCAAGCGGGAGATCTGAGAGAGGAGTCATGGAGAAGACCATCGCGACGAATCGTCAGGCCTATCACAACTACGATCTCTTGGAGACCTACGAGTGCGGTGTCGTGCTCACTGGCACGGAGGTGAAATCCATTCGCGAGGGGCGGATCAACCTGAAGGACGCCTATGCTATAATCCGCAATGGCGAAGCGTGGCTGGTGAATGCGCACATCAGTCCGTATCCACACGGCGGACGGCTCAACCATGAGCCGACGCGCACGCGCAAGCTGCTTTTGCATAAGTCGGAGATCTTGCGCTTGATGGGGAAGGTGCAGGAGAAAGGGCTCACGCTCATCCCGACGCGCTGTTACCTGAAGAATGGACGGGTGAAGTTCGAGATCGCGTTGGCGCGCGGGCGCAAACTGCACGATAAGCGCGAAGCCGCACGTCGTAAGGCCATTGAGCGCGAGACGGAGGTGATTTTGAAAGCGTTCAGGAGGTGATATGCGCATCAAGCCGGACTTTCGGAAATTCCACGAGGTGGACGTAGAGGCATTGTGCATCAGCCTCTTTGAGGGAGAAGGTCTTGAAGAGGCGCTCCTTCGCGAGCTGGATCAACGATTACGCGGTGTACTCGCCGCCGCTTTGACCGCTGGCGAAGTGAAGGGGAAATTCGGCGAGACGCTCTACGTGCCGACGATGGGTGCACTGGCGGCCTCGCGCGTCCTCTTCGTCGGCGCAGGGAAACGTTCCGAGTTCACCTTCGATACGATTCGCCAGGTGGCCGGCACAGCCGCCCGTTTCTTGCGCCAGCGGGGTATACGCTCCATGGCGCTGCTGCGCCGATCCACGCTCGATCTGAGTAAGAGCGCGCAGGCGGCCGTCGAAGGCGTCCTGTTGGGCCTCTTCGATCCGGGCACTTACAAGACGCAGGAGAAGGAGGAGCGAACGATCGAGGAAGTGCGTCTGGTGGCCGAGGGAGAATCGGAGATCGAGATCCAACGCGGGATCGAGCGCGGCATGATCCTGGCCAAAGCGACGAATTTCGCGCGGAATCTCGTCAATGAGCCAGCGAGTGTCCTCACTCCCGTGGAGATGGCGCGCCGGGCCGAAGATATGGCCGCGCGGTACGGATTGGATATTGAAGTGCTCGATGAAGCGCGGATAAAAGAGCTGGGCATGGGAGCGTTCCTGGGCGTCGCGCGGGGGAGCGATGAACCGGCGCGCTTGATCGTGCTGCGCTACATCCCTGAGGGGGATGAGGCGTTCTTGAGTCGCTTGCCGACGATCGCTCTGCTCGGCAAGGGGATCACGTTCGATTCCGGAGGCATCTCGCTCAAACCAGCCGCCGGGATGGAGCAGATGAAATACGATATGGCCGGCGGCGCGGCCGTGCTCGGCGCGTTGCGAGCGATCGCGCAATTGCGGCCGAAGATCAAAGTGCTGGGACTTGTGCCCGCTACCGAGAACATGCCCAGCGGACGCGCGCAGAAGCCGGGCGACGTCGTTCGCACGATGAGCGGCAAGACGGTCGAGGTGATCGAC
The DNA here is from genome assembly GCA_025055075.1 of Blastocatellia bacterium. NCBI lineage: Bacteria > Pseudomonadati > Acidobacteriota > Blastocatellia > Blastocatellia bacterium. The sequence goes on along the minus strand of JANWYV010000004.1, from coordinate 123,933 downwards.
ACCGATGCGGAGGGGCGGCTCATCTTAGCCGACGCCATTACTTACGCGCGTCAGCTCGGCGCGCAGACGATCGTTGATCTGGCGACGCTCACGGGCGCGTGCATCGTCGCTCTGGGCTCCGTCTACGCGGCTATCTTTGGCAACGATCAGTCGCTCGTCGATCGGGTGATCGCGGCCGGACGCGAGGCGGGCGAGAAACTCTGGCCTCTGCCACTGGATCCCGAATATCGGGAACAGCTCAAGAGCCAGATCGCCGATATCAAGAACGTCGGCGGGCGCAAGGCCGGGGCCATCACGGCGGCGTATTTCTTGAAGGAGTTCGCCGAGGAAACGCCGTGGGCGCACTTGGATATTGCGGGAACGGCGTGGCTTGAGGAGAACAAGCCCTATTTGGCGAGCGGACCGACGGGCATGGGCGTGCGGACGCTCGCGCACTTCGTCTGCCAAGAGGCCGAGAGGGAGTCGTCCGAGCGTTCGTGACGAACGGGTTCCCTTGGGCAATAATTAGGAGCGTGGGAGGAGAGGAGGTATGGCGACGGTGGCGAAAACGAGGCGCGAGATGAAGAAGGCGTGGATTCGAGCGAATCCAGAGAAGTATCAAGAGCAGAAGCGGCGATGGCGACAGCGTCGTCGCGAGCGGCTGGCCAGCGGGCGCTTGCTCGTCTCTCCGGAACAGCGCGAGGGGAAGGTGCTCGTCGCGCGCTTGCGCTTCCGAAATGGGCAGAATCCCCATGCCATGGTCGAGGAATTCATGAAGCAGTATGGGAAGGCAGGCATCTATTATGCCCTTGGACCGATCACCAACAGCCAGTTTCGAGCCATCCTCATCTACGCCGATCCGAAAGCGGCTGAGCGGATCAAGCGGTTGAAAGCGGCGAAGAAGAGCTGAGCGCCTGAGGAAGTGGTCTCGTCGCGCCTCCGAAGAATGCTCTCGTGAGGGAAGGTCCATGCGAATTTTGGTCCTCGGCGGAACGCGATTTTTCGGTCTGCAACTGGTTCATCGGCTGGTGGAGGAAGGCCATCAGGTGACGATATTGACGCGCGGGCGCACGCCAGCGTCATTGCCGCCTTCGGTCGAGCGACTCGCGGGAGATCGGCAACAGGCCACTGCGCTCCGAGAGGCCGTAGGCACGAGGACCTGGGATGTCGTCATAGATAACATCGGCTTCACGGCCGAAGACAGTCGTCTCGCCATCGAAGTCTTCGCTGGGCGGACAAGGCGCTTCCTCTTCACGAGTACGGCGGCCGTATATTCCTGTCTCGAGGGGGTAATGAATCCCTATCGCGAGGACGATACGGAGCGGCTTCCCGAGCGAGCACAAGCTCGCGGGGATCCGCGATTGGCCTATGGATTCGGGAAATTGGAGGCCGAGCGGGTCCTGCAGCGGGCGTATCGAGAGCAGGGATTCCCCGTCACGATCCTCCGCCTGCCCGTTGTCATCGGCCCTCGCGATCATACGTTGCGAGCGTACAGCTACTGGGTGCGCCTGAAGGATCACGCGCCGCTCATCCTTCCCGATGGCGGGCGCACGGATTGTCGCTTCATCTTTTCGGGAGACGTCGTGCGGGCATTCCTTCGACTCCTGGAGGAGGAGCGGAGCATCGGACACGTGTATAACTTCGCTCAGGAGGAGATCGTCTCGGTGCGCGAGTTCGTCAAACTCTCGGCCGAGATTTTGGAGACCAGGGTCGAGACGGTAGACATTCCTCTCCAATGGCTGCGCGCGCAGGGGATCGCTCCCGCGTTCTCTCCGTATTCGGCTTCCCGCTCGTGGATCCTGGACATCTCGAAAGCGCAATGGGAGCTGGGGTGGCGGTCCACCCCGTGGCGCGAGTGGATGCGCGCGAGCATCGAATGGTTTGAGCGCGAGTATCAGGGACCGCCACCAGAGAATTATTTTCATCGGGCCGAAGAGCTGCAGCTTATCGAACGTTGGCGACGGATGACAGCCGTATGAGTGAGGGGGGCAGGGCCATGCATGCGTATTTGACGAACGTCAGGACGCCGGTGGCGAATCCGTTCCGAGCAGTCGCTTCTCGCCTCATGAGTTGGTGGAAGCGATCCGCGCGGCGTAATGTCGCGGAGTTAAACCGATGGCCGATCTCTATGAGATCTTGGGCGTCTCGCGTCAAGCGAGCGAACGGGAGATCAAGGCCGCGTACCGTCGCTTGGCCAAGCGCTATCACCCGGATGTGAACCCCTCGCCGACGGCGGCGGAAGATTTCGCGCGGATCACGGAAGCGTACAAGGTCTTGAGCAATCGGCGGCTGCGCGACCTCTACGATCGGGGATTGCTCGCAGATTACGAGGAATATTTGCGTCAGCGAGAGCGTGCGGCTGTCCTGCACGAGCGCTTGAAGGTCATCGTTGAGGAGCTGCTTCGACGCGAACACGAGGAGACGGCGGTTCGTCAGACGGCGGTGATGCTCGTCGTCTCCCTTTTCGCTTCCGCATTTCTCGTGGCCCTGTTCCGACCGCCGATCTTCGAGATGCTCGGCCCGGTGGGAAAGGCAATCTGTCTTGGCCTGTTTGGCATGGGAATGTGGGAATTGGTGCGCGACGTCATGGTGTGTTTAGACTACTACACCTATCCGGACGATATGACGCCGTCGTTTTGGCGCATCGAGGAAGAGACGCGGGGGAAGCCGTTCTCGCGCACGGCAGCACTGGCGTTCCTCGCCGGGGGGTATCTTCTGGCGCTGGTGCTCGGATCACTCATCCGATACGCTCTCGTGCAAGTCAACGGACGGTTGCTGCTGAGCTATGGGCTCATCAATCTGATCTTGCTTCCGCCGATCGCTGTCCTTATCATTATGCAACTGCGCGCGCTCAGCGAGCGGTTGTCCGATTCGCGATGGAATGAAGGAGGGGGAGAATGACGATGAAAGCGCTCGTCCAGAGACGGACGTTGTTGGAATATCTCGTGGCCGAAAGCGCTTGGCTCAGCCGGATTCTCGCCGTCGTGGGCTTCAGCTTCTTGGTCGCGCTCTCGGCGCAATGGGCGATTCCGCTGCCGTTCACGCCCGTGCCGATCACGGCGCAGACGGCGATCGTCCTGTTAGGGGGGATGGTGCTCGGACGTCGTCTGGGCGCGTTGGCGATACTCCTCTATCTGGGAGAGGGGGCTATGGGGTGGCCCGTTTTCGCCGGAGGACGCGGCGGCCTGGCTCACCTCATGGGACCGACGGGAGGGTATCTCTTGGGATTCGTCCTCGCCGCCTATGTGACGGGTGCCCTAGCTGAACGCGGCTGGGATCGCCGATGGGCGACGGCGGTAGCCGCGATGGCGATCGGGCAAATGGTCATTTATCTCACCGGACTTTTGGGGCTCCTCCGATTCGCGTCTCCGGAGCGCGCTTTGGCGCTTGGAGTTTGGCCCTTTCTGCTCGGCGATCTGCTGAAGATCCTCCTGGCGGCCGGATTCCTCCCCATCGCCTGGAGAGTCCTTGGTCGCTCGATCGGGAGAACCTTTTGACAATCCCCTTTGACTCCACTATATTGTGGCTCGCAGGAGATGGTATCGCACATCTTGTGCATCTGGCCGGGACGATGTGGAGATTGGAACGGATCGAACTGCATGGGTTCAAGTCCTTCTGCGATTTGACGGAGCTGACCTTCCCGAACGCGATCACGGCGATCGTGGGACCAAACGGATGCGGCAAGAGTAACATCGCCGATGCCATCGCGTGGGTACTCGGGGAGCAGAGCGCGCGATCTCTCCGCGGGACGCGCATGGAGGACGTGATTTTTCAAGGCACGCGCGCACGCCCTCCTCTGGGGATGGCGGAGGTCACCCTCACGCTCGTGGCGACGGAGGAAGTCCGGCTTCGGGAAGAGGAGGCGGGGGAAGAAGCCTCGGAGGACAAAGCGCCACAGGCGTCACGCCGGTCCTGGCCAGTAGCGATCATTCCGGCGGGCACGGTGGTGACGATCAGCCGACGCCTGTATCGTTCCGGCGAGAGCGAATACTTGATTGATGGTCAACCGGTCCGTTTGCGCGATATCTACGATCTGTTCGCTGGAACGGGACTAGGGCCTGGACATTATGCGTTGATCGGTCAGGATCGGGTGACGGCACTTATCCAAGCCAAGCCTTCAGAGCGTCGGGCAGTAATCGAAGAAGCGGCAGGAATCACGCGACTCAAGTTGCGAGAGCGCACGACCGAGCTGCGGTTGGAATCGGCGCGACAGAACCTGGTGCGCTTGAACGATCTCATCGCGGAGGTCGAACGTCAGGTGGGGACCTTGAAGCGACAAGCAGCGCGCGCACGTCGGTATCGGCGGCTCCGCGAGGAGCTGCGGGCGCTCTTGCGGCAGCTCTTTCGATTCGAGGCGCAGCGCCTGGACGCGGATCTGGCCGCTGCGGATGAGCGGATCGCAGCGCTCGAGCGCGCGCGGGCGGACGTGATGGCGGAGATCGCGACCTTGGAAGCCGAGCAGCAACGGCTCGTTCAGGAAGAGCGCGCTCGCGAAGCGCGGATCGCTTCCACCCGCGAGCGCTTGGCGCAAATCGAGGTTGAGTTGGAGCGCGTGAGGGGACAAGCGGCGCAGTGCGAGACGCAGTTGGAAGACCTTCGCGTGCGCGAGCGCGCCTTGGAACGCGAAGAGGAAGAGGTCCAGCAGCGTCTGGGGATCGTTGTCGCTGAGATCGCCCGGCTCACGGAGGAGATGGAGAAGGTCATTCGCGAGATCGCCACGCATGAGGAGGAGATGCGCGGCGAGCAGGCGCAGTACGAACGCGCCTTAGCGTTTGTGGCCGAGCACGAGCGAGAGCTAGAGCAAATGCGCGCCCACCATGTGCAGGCCATCGCAACGGCTGCGCATTGGCACAACGTCGGCCAGCAGCTTTTGGAGACCTCGCGACGTTTGGAGGCGCAGCTTCGTCGCCTGGAGACGGAACGGGAGCGCGCCGCCGCGCGAGAGGCGCAGCTTCTCACGGATCGAGAGTCTCTGCTTCGCGCGCTCGAATCGCAGCGTCGCGAAGGTGAGATGCTTCGAGCGGCCTACGAGGAAGCGCAGCATCATTTGGAGAACGTTCGCCAACAAGAAGAGCAGGTGCGCGCGGCACGAGCCGAGGCTGAGAAGGCAGCGATCGCCGTCGAGAATCGCTTGGCCTCGCTCCTTGAATTGGACGAACGATTCGCCTACGCCTCTCGCGCGGTGCAATACCTTTTCGAGTTCCATCGGCAGAACGGTCACGTGCGCCTGTTGGGAACGCTAGCCGATATCCTTCGCGTTGCCCCAGAGGACGAACGCATGGTCGAAGGATTTTTGGGCGAACGGTTGCAGGCGATCCTCGTTCCTTCGCTCGACGATGCGCAAGCAGCGCTCACCATCTTGGAGTCTGCTCAAGCTGGACGGGCGCATTTTCTGGTGCTCGAAGAGGGAGAGGCAGCCGATGGTCGGGGGGAGATGGAGGAAATTCCGGAGCTCAATGGCTTCTTCCGAGCTTTGGGGGCGACGCCAGCTCTGGCGCGCGCACTCGTGCGAGCCTTCCCGGAGTGCGAACGGGTTGAGATCGCGCAGGATCTCGAAACGGCCATTCGGCGATCCGCAGAGGATCCGAATCGCATCTTCCTGACGCGAGAAGGGACATGGGTGCGCGGGGGAACGCTCTTGGTTGGCGGCCGAGGAGGGGAGCAGCCGGTGGGCATTCTCGCCGTGAAGCGGGAGATTCGCGACCTCCACACCCGCCGCGAGGAGCTGGCCGAGCGACTTGATGAAGTCCGACGGGAGCAACAAGAGTTGGAGGGCGCTGTTCAATATTGGCTCCAGGAAAGCGCGCAGCGGAAGACGGCGCTCGAGGAGTGCGAGCGCGTCCTTCGCGAGCACGAGCAACACCTTTCGGAAGTGGAGCGTGACCTGGCGCGCGCGCGCCAACATCTGGCAGTGATCGAATTCGAGCACGCGGAGGCCGAACGAGAACGAGAACGCGTGCGGCAGGAATATGCGCATGCGCTCGCTGAGCGAGAGCGGGCCGAAGAGCGCCTTCGCGCCCTCGAAGCGGAGCACCGCGCTCGCCAAGCGGCGTTGGCCGAGCAGCGTCGGCAGAACGAAGCTCTGGCCGAGCGAATGGCAGCGCTGCGCGTCCAGCTGGCGGCGAAGGGGGAGCGGCGTCAGGCCATACATGGTCAGGTGCGGCGCTTGGAGCAAGAACGTCACCATTTGCTTCGACGCCTCGAAGAATTACGTCTGGAACGCGCGAGCCTTCGCCACGAACAGGAACAATGCACAGAGCGACAGCGCGCGCTCACGCAGCGTGAACGGGAGCTGGAGGAAGCCCGAGAACGGGCGGAGGCGGAAGTGCGCCACGCGATGGAGCACTTGAGCGGAGCGCACGTGGCCGTGGATGCTTTGGCAGCGCGCCTGGCGCAACAGCGCGAGCAAGAATCGCGACTGCGGGATCGCTTGCAGCAAGAGGAGATCGCGCGCGCTCAACTCGTGGCGGAGCGCCGCCACGTGAGCGAGAGCTGTCAGATCGAACTCGGGCAAAGCTTGGACGAAGTGCTCTCCATCGGAGAGGAATCGGGACCGACCGGTGATGCGCACGCCGTGCGCGCGCGAATTGCCGAGGTGCGGCGAAAACTCGAAGAGCTGGGGCCGATTAATCTCATGGCCGTGGAGGAGCTGCAGCAAGCCGAGGAACGACTCGCCTTCCTTCGCGCGCAACGCGAGGATGTCGAGCGCTCGATCGCCTCGACCGAAGAGGCGCTTCGCGAGATCCGACGGCGCGCGCGCCACCGTTTCCTTGCGGCTTTCGAGGCGATCAATGAGCACTTCGACGAAGTCTTTCGCGAACTCTTCGGCGGAGGACGTGCCGAGATGCTGCTGCTCGATGCGGAGAACGTGTTGGAGAGCGGCATCGACATCCTTGCCCAACCTCCGGGCAAGCGCCTTCAGAATCTTCAGCTCCTCTCCGGAGGGGAAAAAGCGCTCACGGCGTTGGCGCTGCTCCTGGCGATCTTCCGTTATCGGCCGAGCCCCTTCTGCGTGCTCGATGAAGTGGACGCGCCGCTGGATGATATGAACATCGCCCGCTTCGCGCGTCAGATTGTTCAAATGAGCCATCGCACGCAATTCATCCTCATCACGCACAACAAGGGGACGATGGAGATCGCCGATGTCCTCTACGGCGTGACGATGGAAGAGCCGGGTGTTTCCAAGGTCGTCTCCGTTCGATTACAATAGCCGATGGCTCGTCTGGGGCATCGCGGGGGAGGAGAGAGGCAGAGATGCGGTCAGGCCGGAAGAGGAGAGAATGCGCGCGTTGGCGCGTGGTCATAGCGTGTGGCCTGTTGGGGCTCGGTGTAACAGTGGGACTCGGACAGAGCGCTGAGTCGCGATCGTCATGGTCCTGCACGTATACGTTTGAGCACCCGCAGCTCGATCCCATGCGTTTCGAGCTTCACTTCGATGACACCGGACGCGGGACTTTCTCCTTCTGGCGACAAGAAGCCGAGGAACCAATCGTCCTGCCTCTCCAACTCCTGGCGAGCACGGTGGAGCGGGTGAAGAGGGATTTGGAAGCTCTGCGCTTTTTGGAGAGCACGGAAGACTATCGAGCGGAGCGCGAGATGCCGTCTTTGGGAACGGTCATCCTTCGGGTTCGTCACGGGGATCGCCAGCGCAGTGTGCGGTTCACGCTCACGCGTCACGAGAAGATGCGGGAGTTGGCGCAGCGGCTCCGAGGCATCGCCATGCAGGAATATCGTGTCTTCTTGATCTCCCTCGCTCGGCAGCATGGGCCGCTCGATCTCGATAAGCAATTGCGTGGGTTGGAATCCGAGTTGAAGAATGGATGGCTCGGGGAGCCGGAGAAGTTATTGCCGTTGCTGCGGGACCTGGAGCAAGATGAGGATTTGCTCCTCATGGTGCGGCATCGGGCGGAGCGACTCATGCGGTGGATCGAACGAGAAGTGCAGCGCTCAGGTGGAGGAGGGCGAAAGTCGGGCGGGTTGTGAACCGAAGATCAGCGTGGAGAGCATTCCGATGACGCGCGAGGGCCCCGATGGGAAATCGAATGGGCGAAGATTCCAGTCGGAACGACGCTTCTGCCCGGGATGGTCGCGAACGTTCATCGCGCTCGGGCTTATGCTGGTGGCTTTCATGAACGAGGGCCGAGCGCAAACCCCGATTCGTCTGGGACAGACCGTCGAAGGAGCGCTCGAAGAGGGAGATCGCAAGATGGCCGATGGCTCGTACTACGATCTCTATGTCTTCCGAGGACATCGCGGGCAGCGCATTGTCATTCATCTTCGCTCGAAGGAATTCCAGCCATATTTGACCCTCATGGACGAGAACGGCGTGGAGATCCTCAGCCATAGTGGCGAGCACGGGCACGCGCACATTCGCTGCACGCTCGCTCATCCGGGACGCTATTTCATTCGCGTCAACAGCGTGCGGCGGGAGGGGAAGGGACGATATCAATTGCAATTGCTCGAACAATGAGCCCGGATCGAGATCGGATGTCCCCGGCGGCGACGTTCGTGAGCGGAATGAGCCCACAAGGGCGAAAATTGCCGCGCGCTTTTTATGCTCGGCCGACACTGGAGGTCGCGCAAGAGCTATTGGGGAAATACCTCGTGCACCATACTGCCGACGGACCGATCGTCGGACGGATTGTTGAAACGGAGGCGTACGTCGGTCCTGAAGATCGCGCGTCGCATGCCTGGCGTGGACTCACTCCGCGGACGGCCGTCATGTTCGGACCCCCGGGATACGCCTATGTCTACCTGATCTACGGCGTACATCATTGCCTCAACATTGTGACCGAGCGAGAGGGATATCCGGCAGCCGTACTCATCCGTGCCCTCGACCCCCTGGTGTCCGGAGTAGAGAATGCCTTGGTCATGCCGAATGGGCCCGGCAAGGTCTGTCGGTATCTGGCGATAGATCGAACGTTCAACGGCATAGATCTATGCGGATCGGTGCTCTATGTGGAAGATCGCGGGGATGCGGTCGCCCCTGATCAGATCGTCGCGACGCCGCGCGTTGGGGTAGACTATGCGGGCCCGTGGAGCGAGAGGCTTTGGCGCTTCTACATCCGTGGGAATCCATTCGTCTCTCGTCCAGGGCGTTCCTCTTCAAGTCGGCGGTAGTTCACTTCGAGGCAGCTCTTCCAGCGATGGCCATTCTCCTTCCACCCAGACGCTTCCATCCTCGAAATGCTCCCGCTTCCAAATCGGGACGATCTTTTTCAGTCGGTTGATCGCGTATTCGCAAGCCTCAAAAGCGGGGCGTCGGTGAGCGGACGTCACGACGATGACGACGCTCGACTCGCCGATCTCCAATCGCCCGAGCCGATGCAAGATGCCGATTCGATCAATGGACCAGCGCTCGTGGATCTCTCGTCCGATTTGCCGGAGCATGCGCAGCGCCATCTCCTCATAGGCCTCGTATTCGAGATAGCGGACGCGCCGACCGGCCGTCTGTTCGCGGACGACGCCTTCGAAGATGACGACTGCTCCGGCCGCTCCTCGAAGGAGTCGCCGAACGAGGGCGTGAGCGTTAATCGGTTCACGCACCAGTTCGAAGATGTCCTCCTCCTGCCCTCCGCTGACCGGGGGCAAAAGCGCCAGGATATCTCCCGCATGGAGCGGCGTCTCCGGCGTCGCGTATTGTTCATTGACGGCTGTGAGGATGCGTCCGCGCAGATCGCCGAGCGTCGGGAACCGCTGATAGAGCTCCTCGAGAGCCTGAGCGACCGTGGTTGAGGGGGGAAGCAACAGCTCATATTCGGCAGTGCCCGCTCGCTCATGACATTGCGCGAAGAATCGGACTTTTACCGCGATCATCGCGACCTCCTTTCATCAACGTTCGCCATCGGCAATCGCCTGGACGCTTCAGTGAACCTGAGAGGGGGGCTTCCTTTGTCCATTCCACTTCGCTTCCACATGAGCGCGCGCGCGATGCTCGTAATCCGCCACGAGCTTCTCCAGATGGGTGAGCAACAACTCGAGTCGAGTCCGCGTGGAGACCAGCTCGAGGACCTGCTGCAGCTCTTCCGGCTGTTGCAGCACGGCGGCCGCGATCGTGAACGAGAGTCGCTCGGCGTTTTCTGGTAGGGCGACCGGTTGATCCGGCAAGTCTTGCAAGAGTCGCAGAGCGCGAAGGAGACGGGAGAAGAGTGCCGCGGCGTGAGCGACGAGGATCGTCACGGTCTCTCGCTCCTCGCCTTCCGGAGGGACATCCTCGAAGAATTCGACCTCCGCGAGCAAATAGGGATCGTGAGAGAGATACCGGCGGATTCGATAGCGATCCGTGCCAATAGTGAGAATATTGGCGCGGCCATCCATGAGCGGTTGGACATGCAAGATGTGTGCTGCACAGCCGATGCTTTCTAGGTCAGGAACGACCAATCGGCCGACCTCGGCGTCCGAATGATAGCTCAAGCCGAAGAGGCGATCGCCTTCCAGACAGTGCCGAAGCATGAGCTGATATCGCGGTTCAAAGATGTGCAGTGGAAGCCTCATCTCTGGAAGCAGCACGACTGGAAGCGGAAAGATCGGCAATCGCCTGCTGTCGTTGGTCTTCCTCATCGCGCTCTCCCCCTCTCTGTATGGCTTCGCGCGCTAAAGTGTAACATCTCAGGGCGAGGGGAGGAAGCCTCGCGCCTTCGGATGCCAGGAGCTATTGAAACTCCTGCCAAGAGTGTGTATGATAAACCCGCATTATCGGGTGAGAAAATCAGCGTATGGACGGTCCGGGTGGTATGAAGGAATTAGTCGAAGAGATCGTGAAAGCGATGGTGGATTATCCCGATCAGGTCCGCGTTCGGGAGGTCGCCGGAACGGGGACGATCGTCTACGAATTGCGCGTGGCAAAGTCCGATCTGGGAAAGGTCATCGGCAAGGGTGGGGAAAACGCTAAGGCGATTCGGACGATCCTCAGCGCAGCGGGGATGAAGCAGAAGAAGCGGGTGGGGCTGGAGATCCTCGAGGACTGAGCGGGCGAGGGCTCTTGTAGGGAAGACCTTTCATCGGACGCGTGCCGTTCCGATTGCCTGTAAGGGGTTGAGGCTCAAGGCGCGAAGTCCGTTCTCTGCGATCGTTCCGGCCATGGACCCGGCCAGGTGTTGGAGGATATTTTTTATTGCCCTTTGCTCATCGCCAAAGCGCGCGGAATTCTCACGAGATGGTACATTGAGCGTCTCGCAGGCCTTAAAAGAGCATCTCTTGACAAAGGTGTGGAAGCCGATCAATAATGACCGCCGAACTCTCCGCAGCAGGAGGTGAGGTGTGACGCGGACAATCGAAGTGGTCATCAATGGAGTGCCTTATCGTCATGAGGTGGAGCCCCGATTGCTGTTAGTCCATTACCTTCGAGATGTCGTCGGGTTGACGGGAACGCACATCGGGTGTGAGACGGGCCTGTGTGGGGCGTGCACCGTGTTGCTCAATGGAGCGGCGGTGAAGTCGTGCACCCTCTTCGCCGTTCAGGCGGATGGGGCGACGATCACGACCATCGAGGGACTGGCTGGGGACGGGCGGCTGCATCCGATTCAAGAGGGGTTTTGGCAGAAGCATGGGTTGCAGTGCGGCTATTGCACGCCGGGGATGATCTTGGCGGCTTATCAATTGCTGTCGCGCACGCTCGATCCCAGCGAGGAGGAGATCCGGCGAGGGATCGAGGGGAATCTCTGCCGCTGCACAGGATATCAGCATATCATCGAGGCCATTCGATATGCAGCGGAGAAGATGCGGGCAGCGCGGGGCGGATAATCTCGCTCAAGACGAACAAACCCGGAATATCAGGAGGGGATGGCAATGGGGAAGAAGGTCGTTGGCGAACCCATTCCGCGCGTGGAGGATCAGCGGTTGATCACAGGGCGATCGCAATACGTGGATGACATCGTGCGGCCGCGGATGGTCTACGCGGCGATTCTGCGCAGCATTTATGCCCACGCGCGCTTGAAGGCGGTGAATGTGGAGAAGGCGCGGCAAGCGCCTGGGGTGATCGCTGTTCTCACTGGGGAAGACGTGCGCGAGAAGATCGGTCCGGTTCCCGTAGCGAGCCGGTTGCCGGATTTGAAGATTCCCAAGCATCCAGTGCTGGCGGTGGGGAAGGTGAATTACGTCGGGGAGCCAATCGCCGTCGTCGTGGCGGAGAATCGGTATCTGGCGCGCGACGCCGTGGATTTGATCGAAGTGGAGTACGAACCGCTGGATGTCGTCGTCGATCCCGAGCAAGCGCTCGCCGATGGAGCGCCGGTGATTCACGAGGAGTTCGGGACGAACGTCGCCTTCGTATGGCAGTTGAGCGGGGGAGATATCGAGCGAGCCTTTCGTGAAGCCGATACGGTGGTCGCGCAGCGGATGGTGAATCAACGGCTCATTCCCGTTGCGATGGAGCCCCGTGGGGTCGTGGCGGAGTATCTCCCCGGTGAGGGGCAGCTCACCGTTTGGACTTCGACGCAGATCCCTCATCTTTTGCGCACGCAATTGGCCGCCATGTTGGGGATGGCTGAGAATCGCGTGCGAGTGATTGCTCCTGAGGTGGGGGGAGGATTTGGGAGCAAACTGAACGTCTATGCGGAAGAAGCTCTTGTGGGATATTTGGCCCTGCAGCTTGGTCGTCCCGTCAAATGGATCGAGACGCGGCGAGAGAATTTCCTTTCAACGATTCACGGGCGTGGACAGATCGCTGAGGTCGAGGCAGCCGTCAAGCGAGATGGGACGGTCCTCGGCTTGCGATACAAAATCATCCAGGACGTCGGCGCGTATCATCAACTGCTGACACCGGCGATTCCGACGCTGACGGGATTGATGGCAACGGGGCCCTATAAGATTCCCAATCTGCATGTTCAGGTCATCGGCGTGTTCACGAACAAGATGGCCACGGATGCGTATCGCGGAGCGGGGCGGCCCGAAGCCACCTACTTGCTCGAGCGCATGATGGATCGGATTGCGGGGGAGCTGGGCCTGGATCCGGTCGAGGTGCGGATGCGTAATTTCCCGCAACCTGAGGAGTTCCCATTTCCGACGGCTAGCGGATTGGCCTACGACAGCGGTAATTATCAACAGGCGCTGCGGCGTGCTGTGGAACTAGTCGGCTATGAGAAACTCCGACAAGAACAACAGCAGCTGCGACAGCAAGGGCGATATCTGGGCATCGGCATCTCAACGTACGTCGAGATTTGCGCTCTGGGGCCTTCGCCTGCACTTCCGGCGGGAGGATGGGAGAGCGCCACAGTACGCGTCGAGCCGACGGGAAAGGTCACCGTCTTGACCGGCGCTTCGCCTCATGGGCAAGGACAGGAAACCTCGTTTGCGCAGATCGTGGTCGATGAGTTGGGGGTTGAGCTAGCGGACGTTCGCGTCATTCACGGCGACACGGCCATTGTGCAATATGGGATTGGGACGTTTGGGAGTCGAGCGACGGCCGTCGGAGGAACGGCCGTCTACGGCGCATTGCAAAAAGTGAAGGAGAAGGCGACGCGTTTGGCCGCCCACTTGTTGGGCGAGGAGAATGTGGCCAACGTGGGATTTGAGGACGGGCGATTCTTCCTCAAGGATAATCCCGAACGTCGGGTGACCTTCCAAGAGGTAGCCTTGGCTGCCTACTTGGCGAAGAGCTTACCATCGGGAATGGAGCCTGGACTTGAAGCGACGTACTTCTTCGAGCCGAGCAATTTCACGTTCCCCTTCGGTGCGCACATCGCCGTCGTGGAGGTGGATCCGGAGACTGGGGATGTGCAGTTCCGACGCTATGTGGCCGTGGATGATTGCGGGCGAGTCATCAATCCGTTGCTCGTGGATGGGCAAGTGCATGGGGGGATTGTTCAGTCGCTTGGACAAGCGCTGCTGGAGGAAGCTGTGTATGACGAGAACGGACAGTTGGTGACGGGCGAGTTGACCGAGTATGCGATCCCGAAGGCGACGGATGTTCCGTGGTTCGAGACGGAGCGCACGGAGACGCCTTCGCCAGTGAATCCGCTCGGCGTCAAGGGAGTTGGTGAGGCGGGGACGATTGCCGCGACGCCTGCGATCGTCAATGCCGTCCTAGATGCGTTGGCACCATTTGGCGTGCGGCATCTGGATATGCCGCTGAAGCCCGAGAAGATCTGGCGGGCGATCCGCGGAGCGTAAGGCGGAGGAAGGAGACGCTTATGATCCCAACGACATTCGAGTACTTTCGACCGACCGCGCTCTCAGAAGCGCTCGCTCTTTTGGAGCAGCATAGGGATGAAGCGAAACTCCTAGCTGGCGGACATAGTTTGATCCCGCTCATGAAGCTGCGATTGGCGCAGCCGCGATACATCATTGATCTCGGCGGCGTGAAGGAGCTGTCATATATTCGGGAGTCGGGGGATCATCTGCTCATCGGTGCGATGACTCGACACGTGGAGGTGGAGACCTCCGAGGTGCTGCGGCAGCGATGTCCGCTTTTGGCGGAGACGGCGCACCAAATTGGAGATGTGCAAGTGCGGAATATGGGAACGATCGGAGGCAGCCTGGCGCATGCCGATCCAGCGGCTGATTATCCGGCGGCCATTTTGGCGTTGGGAGCCGAGCTGCGCGCCGTGAGCACACGGGGAGAGCGGTGGATCCCTGCCGAAGATTTCTTCGTGGACATGTTGACGACGGCTCTTGAACCGGGGGAGATTCTGGTGGAGGTGAAAGTGCCGGCGCTCGGGCCGCGCACAGGGGCGGCGTATGTGAAGGTCGCGCAAAAGGCATCTGGATACGCGCTATGTGGCGTGGCCGTCGTGCTCGCCGTGGATTCAAATGGCGTTTGTCAGGATGCAGCTGTGGGGATCACGGGCGTCGCGCCGAAGGCCTATCGCGCGCGGGCTGTTGAGGATGCGCTTCGGGGACGAATGCTGGACGCCTCCACGATCGCCGACGCTTCAGCGAAAGCTGCCGAGGGCATTGATCCGCTCGAGGACTTGCACGCTTCGGCGGAGTATCGCGCGCACTTGGCCCGCGTTTGGTGCCGACGGGCGATTGAACAAGCGCGCGCGAGAGTCTGAAGGGAAAAAAGAAAAGAAGCGAGGGGGTCACGATGCCCCTCGCTTCTTTTGACCTTCGAGGCCCGGCATCGCAAGCCGGGCCTCCTTGTGTTTCAGAAGTTATACCGCACGGTGAAGATCATGCTCCGGCCGCCAGGCGTCGCGCCGGTCAACCCCAGATGCGACCATCCGAGGTTCAGATCCGGCTGCGTCGGCCCCACCAGTGTCGTCTCCGACAGGAAGTTGGGCGGCGGATAGATGAACTGGCGATGGTTGAAGACGTTGAAGACTTCCCATCGGATTTGCAGGTTCTGGCTCTCGGTGATCCGGATCTCCTTCACCAGCGCCATGTCGAAGTTGTTCACACCCTCGGTCCGGAAGCGGTTCCGCCCGGAGTTCCCCACGATCCCCGAGTTCGTCCCGGGGACGATCCAGTAGGCGTTCGGGTTGAGCGGACGCCCATCCGCGCCAACACCCGTGACGAGCAGAGGATCTCCACCCGGATTGATCGAGACGCGTTGCGAGAAGGCGATCGTGGTGATCTGCCCGGGCAGGATGCCGAGCGCGTTGTTGTTGTTGAAGACCGAGTACGGCGTCCCCGACTGGAACGTGGTGATTCCGGAGAGGCGCCATCCCGAGAGCGTCTGCCGCAGGAATCCGCTCTCGCCCTTATAGCCCGGGATATCCCACACGTAGTTGATCACGAACCGATGCGGGCGATCGTAGATCGAGCGACCGCGATCCAATCGCGCATTGATGGGGTTGGCCGGCAGCGTTTGAGCCAGCCAGGCTCCCAGGATGTCATCGCTCGTGCTGATGTAACTGGAGTAGGTGTAAGCGGCGCCGAATTGCAGCCCGCGGCTCAGGCGCTTGTCCACGGAGACCTGCAGCGAGTTATACCAGGATTGCGCATGCCCATCGCCGACCAGGATGGACCCGCGCGCCGGATCCCTCAGGTACACAGGCTGTCCCCCTCGCGTGGTCAACTGCAGGAAGGGCAGGACGCTCTGATACGCGGACGGATTGCGATCCACTGCAGCCTTGAAGAAGCCGATGTTGGTCTCGTATTCGCGGACCAGCTTGAGCGCGCGCGTGCCGACGTAGCCGATGCTAATGACGTAATCGTTGAGGAACTGCCGTTGTAGCGTCAGGCTGTATTGGTTCGTGTAGGGCTGGCTGACGCGCTTGTTGAGGGAGAAGTACCGATACGGCAACAAGTCGGGATTTCCGCCCAAGCGCACGAAGTCCTGAGGTGTTGGCGGCGAAGGCCAGTTGCTGCGCAAGAAGAGCCGCTGACCAGAGATCGGGCCGAGCGCCACTTGCACACCACGTGGGTAGTTCCGCGAGGTGTTGAGCAGGATGTTCTGGAAGATCTGATCATAGGTGAGCGAGTAGCCACCACGAATCACGAGCTTGTCGCCACCAGTGAGCCATCCCCAGAATCCCGTCCGCTCGGTCTTCGGATTCCAGGCGAACCCGAAGCGCGGTCCCCAGTTGTTGATGTCCGGCTTCGCATTCGAGAAGTAGTTGAAGGGCGTCCCCGTGTATTCGTAGCGGAGGCCCAGATTGAGGGTCAAGGTTGGCGTGAGCCGGAGATCATCCTGGATGAACGCGCCCAGTTCGGTCAACCGGCTGGGAACATAGGCTTCGCCGGCATACTGGTTGAACGTCGCGTTCTCGTCGCGCAGGAAGGCGCGCAGGTTCGGATACGTCACCTGCCCATCCACGACCGGCGCGAAGAAGGAGTTCAACTGCACGCGACGAATGTCCACGCCCGCTCGCAGCGAATGGCGCCCGAACGTGAACGTGTACTTGTTCGCGTATTGGTAGATGTTGTCGGTGCGGAACTGCGGGAAGTTGACGTTCCCGAGGGTGAAGGCGCCTCCTACCCCACCGACGGAGAACGCCCCGAAGCGGCGCACCGTCTCGCCCAAGGGGAACGTGATGGCCCGGCGATTATAGGCGAAGCGGAATTCATTCACCGCGCGCGGCGAGAAGACGTGCGTGTGAACGAGTGTCAAGCTCTGGTTCCGCACGGCCGTGCCGATCTCCTGTCCGCGCAGCGAGGCCGGTGTCCCCGGATCGTCGCTGTCGTCGAAGAGGTAACGGCCGAAAATCTGATCCTTCTCGCCGAAGCGATGATCGAGCCGCGCCAGGAACCGATGGAAGTTCGTATCGTACTTGAGCGTCTCGACAGCTCCGCGATTGAAACGGGCGAAGGGAATCAACAGCGCCGGTTGTCCAGGCGCCGCCACGTTCACGTTGAATCGGGTCGAGAAGTCATTGGCTACGGGGAACGTATTGGCAAGGAAATCGATCGCCTCCGGTCGGAACCCTTGAGCCGCGGCATTCGCTCGAATGAGGTCCAGCCCTTCGCGCGTGATCGCATTGCGCGCGGCCGATCCGATCGTGCTGCGGAACAGGTCGAAGTCGTAAGATCCGAAGAAGAAGGTCTTCTCCCGGATGATCGGACCGCCGATTGTGAACCCTCCGAGGTTATCCACAGTCGGATTCTTCGCTGAGCGCAACGCTTGATGCTTAGGCAGACCTTGCTGCAAGGCTCCTCGATATACGCGCTCCTGCTGCAGGGTCAGAGCGTTCAACCCGTTGCCCGCCCACGTCCAGTGCAACGTTCCGTGGTATTCGTTCGTCCCCGACTTGGTGATGACGTTGATGACGGCTCCGGAATTGCGCCCTTGCTCCGCATTGAAGTTGTTCGTCACAATCTGAAATTCAGCGATCGCCTCAGGAGGAACCGTCTGACGCGGGATCGAGAGCGAGTCGTCATTGTTGTTCGAGCCATCCAAATTGAAGTTGTTCGAACGGGAACGTCCGCCGCTGGTGGCGAAGCCGGAGCCGGGCATACCGGGGATATTCGGAACCGTCCCGGGAACCAACAACGCCAAGCCCGTCAGCGTATTGCGCCCGGGTAGCTCGAAGACCTGCCGGCTTTCAATAGACTTCGCCACTCGTGCTTCCGTGCGTTCGAGCAGCTCGGCCGCTGTCGCCGTCACCTCCACGACTTCCGCGATCTCCCCCACCTGGAGTTGAATGTCCACGCGCGTAATGGCCACCGCGCGCACAGCGATCTTCGTGCGAACCTCCTTCTTGAATCCAGGATTTTCGACGGTAATCGTGTAGTTCTCTCCGATCGGGAGCGAATCCGCACGATAAAATCCCGTCTCGTTCGTCGTCAGGACGCGCGTCAATCCCGTGTCCTCGTTCTTGATCGTGACCGTCGCCCCTTGGATGGGATCGCCTCGGGGATCCGTCACGACACCGGAGATGGATCCCAAGATCGTTTGAGCACCCGCGAGGCTCGCCCCGAAAGTCCAGAGCAAGCTCGCGATGAGCGCGAACGCAGCGAGTCGTCTCATATCGCCACCTCCTTCTCTACCTTCTCGAAGTCGGGTTGCCTCCTGCGGGAGGCAACCGCATGCTTTTTAAGCAAGCGGCGTGCCAAAACCCTCTATTTCCTTTCTCACGGCTTCTCAGGGAGTTAGCTGAAAAGGACGCGGGCGGACCAGGACCGAATCTCCGAGGCTTCGGAAATTCCCTCCAGGATTCTGGAAGATGGGTGGCCGAAATCTCGAATTTTTATGCGAAAATGTGGAAGTTCGTGATGAGCCGAAGGGTTAGCGCGGGCGTCCTCAGAACGGGACAAGAAGGTTCTGACCCACGATCGTTCCCGCCGAAGGGGATGGGCATAAGGCGGCGCGAACAACGGCGACGCGCTCGAGATCGCTTCCTGGAGGGATCGTCACGTCGTCGCCGATGATGCACTGCCGCAAGCGTGCCCCTCGCCCGATGCGAACGCGCTCCCAGAGGACGCTTTCCCTCACCTCTGCGTCATCTTCGATGACTGTTCCCTCGCCAGCGATGAAGGATCTTCCTTCGCGGCGGAGGAAGGCGAGACTCGCGTTCAAGTAGCGCTCTAATGTGCTCAGTTCGTACCACTGGCCTTCGGCGATATAGGCAGCGATGCATTGTCCGGATGCGATGGCGCGCGGATAGACGTCCATGGTCGTATGCGAGAACACGCCGCGCGGAATGAAGTCGAAGATCTCCGGCTCGACGACTTGAATGCCTGTGAAGAGCAATGGCGCGTGATCGCCCGGCATCTCCTGGGGAGAGGGCATTCCGCCGAAGCGCACGATCTTCCCATCGCCGTCCACTTCGACGATGCTGAAGCGCTCGCGCTGCAGATTCTTCATGAGCACGAGCGTCGCCAAGGCGGCACGTCGCCGGTGGGCGTCGCACACGGCATGCAGGTCAATATCGGTGATGATCTTGCCGTTGATGACGAGAAACGTCTCGTCCTGGAGCAAATGACGGACTTTGTCCAGCGCGCCGCCCGTCCCCAGAATCTCCGGTTCCTCCGAATAGAAGACGCGCACGCCCCAAGCCGAGCCATCGCCGACGACGCGACGGATGGACTCCCCTTGGTGATGAAGGTTGATGATCACGTCGGTGAACCCGTAGTGCTTCAGATACTCGATGAGGCGAACGATGATCGGCTTGTTGAGGAATGGGACGGCGGCTTTAGCGCGATCGGCCGTCAAGGGCCACAGTCGCGTGCCCAAGCCCGCCGCTAAGATCATCGCGCGCATCGGACATTCTCCTCTTCAAAGAGCATGTCCCCGAAGGGCTTGCCCTGGACCCGGCAGAATTCTGCGTACAGGGTCGGATAGCTCGCGCGAAGAAGCGGCTTCTTCCGCAAGCGGAATCGCTCGAGGAACTCCCAAATGCTCGCTTCGTCTCCCTCGAGTTCCAAGAAGTTCCCGATGGGCGTTTCGTCGAACATGACCGAGAGCGCGGCTCCCGAAGGAAGCTGTACGCGATATTCAGTGCGGTACTTCTGGTACCGATAAATCGGCCGAAGGCCCAGCCGTTCGAAGATCGCGAGTGCGCGCTCGGGATGGCGGACTTCCGTCTCGATTTCTTCACGGACCTTTAGTCGGGGGTGAGCAAGAGACGGCCCCTTGAAAGTCAGCGTCCCGCGATCTGCCACGCGGCGAATACGCAAGAGGCGGCCAGCACGTTGAAGGCGTCCGTCCTCGAAGTCGAGGACCCAATTCTCCTCAAAATGGCGCGGCCTCACCAAACGTACATCCGGCTCCGCGAGTCCATCCAGGGGATTGCCCTCGACAGGAACCTTCACTTCCGTCTCGATGTCTCTCGTCCCCATACGACTCGTTGGTTCTCGTGTTGCGACTGACCCGCCATCTGCACGCGATGAAAATACCCAAGCCGCTTAGGGAAAGCAAGGGCGCTTGGCGTCCATCTCGCTGATAGAGGCTAACGGCGCTTGTGGAAGAGTCACAATCTCGGGGATCGGGCAGGGGGAATTGCAGCGCATACTCGGCGTCATCCTCTCCTCAACGGGTGTTCACTGAGTCGGAGGTCGCTATGCGCGGCGCGTTCTTGATTCCAGGCTTCTCAGGCGCGGCGACGTTCGGCCTGATATGGCCCTTCGTTGGATGATGGAGGGGAAAGGCGGCAATATGGCAGGAGGTCGCAGCCGTATTCTCGGCCCTGCCGGCGACGATCGGGAGGATCGTCATCGCCCTCCGGTACGATCGCAGTTGCGAGGCCGGGCGAGAGATCATCGAGCTACTGGCCATTCAGTCGAAGATCGGTGCGAGTTCACGTGCGCGTTGGGAGCCGCGCCGTTTGGCCTCCACCGATAGTGAAGACCTTGCTCGTGAACGTCCTCTCAACGCTGTCCGAACGGTGGACGAATGAAGGTATTATCCCCCCACTTCCTTTTGCTATAATCCCCGCCGGTTAACGGGAGGGAAGCGGCATATGCCTTCAGGAGGATAGGGTCGCTCCCTTTATCTCCCTCGAGGAGGATTGGCTATGAATAGCAGAATTCTTTCAGCATTCGCCATTGGCATCGTGGTTTTCGCCCTCATGCGAAGTCCAGCGATCATAAGCGCGAGTATTCTGGTCGTGGATGACGATGGCCAAGCTACGGCTGCGAATTGCGACGCTTCGGGGGCAGCCTTCACAAGTATTCAAGGGGCCGTTGGAGCGGCTGCCCCTGGTGATACGATCCTCGTATGTCCGGGAGTTTATAGCGAGCAGGTGACGATCAATAAGAACGGCCTGACCGTGCGTTCCTTCGATGGCTCGGCCGTCGATAGCACGCCCAATACAATCATTCGGCCCGGCGAGTTGGTCCCGGCCGCCGTCCGCATTACAGGTAATGGCGTGACCTTCCAAGGGTTCGTTGTGGAAGACACGACAGCGGGTAGCCATCCGCATGCCCACCGTGGCGTCTTCGTTCAGGGAGATGGGAATCGCGTGTTCAACAACATCGTGAGAGGTCGAGGGGCGACGACCTATAGCGATTGGGGAATTCTTGTACGAGGCGGGGGCGTCGGAGATGGGGTTGCCAAGGACAACATCATCGAGGGGAACCAAGTCGTCCAGATTCATGACAATGGGATTCTCGCCGTGAGCGTCGCAGCCAACAATGCGGCTTCGGGCACGATCATCCGTCGTAACCGGGTATGGGGAATCATGGGCAACGGGATCGCCGTTGATCGCGCGCCGGGCACGATTGTTGTGGGGAATACAGTGGAGGCGAGTGAGATCGGGCTTCTCTTCAAATCGACGGCCACGCTTCCGGCTTCAAGCTCCTTTTTCCATTGCAACAACGTGGTGGGGAATGATGTTGGGGCGCAGAATGAGGCTACCGATGGCCGCATCATGGACGCTCGATATAATTGGTGGGGTGATGCGCGGGGTCCTTCGGGCATTGGCCTTGGGAACGGCGATCCTGTGATGACGGCGCAGGTCGAGTTCGCGCCATGGTTGGTCAATCGTGCCCTCGGTCCGCAGTGCCAGATCGCGGCGGTCACGTTGAGTGGTGAAGCCCCAGCCATCGTCAGCATCTCCTTCATGAGTCCTGTCCTCACGACTCTCGGCGAAGAAGGTTTGGAGCCCAATCTCGGATTAGTCGTCGCCGATTTCGAGCAAGATCAGATCGTGGTGTATCTCGGAAATGGAGATGGAACGTTTCGTCGGTTCAAGAGTTATGCTGTCGGAGATGGGCCTGTGGCTCTCGCTGTCGGTGATGTGAATCAGGATGGACGAACAGACGTGATCGTGGCGAACATGCTCGCAGATAGCCTCTCTATTGCGTATGGCCGTGGGGATGGAACGTTCGAACGAATTGTCCACGTCCCTGTGATCGGGAAGCGCCCGCGTTCGATCGTGGCGGGGGATTTCAACCGAGACGGTTACGTGGATGCTGCCGTGGCTAATATGGGGTCAAACGACATCGCCATTTTCCTCGGACGAGCGGATGGGAGGCTTCCGCAGGCGGATACAGTCCGGATCTCTGACGACGGGAAACCGAGCGCTCTTGTGGCTGCCGATTTCAATCGGGATGGAACGCTCGATCTGGCCGTCGCGAATTCGAGCTCCAATACTGTTGTGCTACTTATTGGTGATGGTCAGGGACGATTCAGGCAGGCCGGAACCTGGGCGGTAGATGAAGGGCCGGTCGCGCTCGCTGTTGCCGACCTCAATGCAGATGGATGGGTGGATCTGGCTTCAGCGAACATGAATGCTGGAAGTGTGTCATTGCTTCTTTCTGCGGAGAGGGGAGGCCGATTTTTCCGTCGGGATGTTCTCGTCGGACAGGTGCCCTTGTCTCTCACGAGCGGGGAATTTATCAGAGGCCTCGCGGGGATCGCCGTAGCGAATTTCGCGGAGGGCACGGTGTCTCTGGTCATGGCCAAGAATGGGCGTGCGTTTGCCCCTTCCACGCTTTTGAGGGCCTTAGCTGATCCCGTCTCGCTCACGAGCGGGGATTTCAATAACGATGGATTGCTTGACATTGCCGTCCTCGGAATCGTGAGGCGAGATCCAGTGGCATTGGTGAACGTCGGAGGCGGACGCTTCCAGCTCAAAAGGTGAGGGGAGGCCGAAACATGGCCCATTGTGGGTTCGAGGACGGGGAGCGCCCAACTGAGCTCCCGGCCCACGTCAAGATCGGTCTTCACTAGGCGGCAGGTAGGGGCCTAGCGAAATTGAAAGCTTTGCAGAGCAAGCTCTCTTTGTGAGAGCGTGGTACAAGGGCGAGCTTGGCTGACCAAGTAGATGACCCCAGTTCGGCCGGTGTCCAGCCGATGCGCCGGGTCCAGCTCGGCGTAGACGCGATATCTCGCGCCGGATGCTGTGGTGAGTTCCGCGCGCAAGGTCGGAACATCCGAGTCCGATTCGTCGAGGGCGATCGTCAACCGCATCGGAGCGAAGCGTCGCAGGAGAGGAATCACCTTCAGGGCCAAAAGCTCGAGTTCGGAATTGGACATCTGGAGCAGCCCCAGGATCGAGTACCCTTGCCACATAGGCGCCTCTACATCGGGGACAAAATCGGGATCAAGGACCGTGAGGTCGCCGACGAAGGCACCATACCATGTCGCTCCGGTATCACGAATCGTGACGATGAACAGCTCATTCGCTACAGTGGTGATGACATCAACATCCCGTAAGCACACAAATCCCCCTGTGGGCAGCGCCAACTTCCCCCCGATGGTCGCGTTATTGAATTGAAATAGAGCGGTGGCTTCAGATGCGCCCTCGTTCGAGCGCAAAAGATGCAGGTGCTCTCGATTGCGCATCGGATCGGCGTCGAAGCCGTTGATGAAGATGAACCCACGTCCGTTTTGGGTACTCGGTCCAACACCAGCGACCGGCCGCGCGAGTTCAATCCAGCCTGGCCAGCAATTCTTGCAAGAGGCTGTGAACCGTTCCGTCTGCATGCCCGTTTGGGCTGATGGGGTCAGAGGAAAGAAGGCGAGGGTAAGAAGGCCGAGGATAGCTCGTCGTGTCCTCCGACTCCACTTGTTTTCGCGCATAGTCACCTCCGCACGTGCTGGAGAGCATAGCAACTCCGCGAGACAAAGCAATCGGATGAGGGGAGGATTTCCTGACGGAAAGCGCCGTATTCCTCGAGGCCGTCGTCCCTATTGGCAGCGAGCGTGGGACATTCACACGCCTCATATTCCGCATGAGCCTCCGTCGTCGCTCTGTTCGTTCCACGCGAAGCGACCCGGCACAAAATAAGAGATTTCGGGTAATATGTCAAGCCATATTTTGCCCTCGCTTCACCGCACGAGGAACGAGCGTACGGCGATCTCTCGCTGCACGAGGTTCGCACACGGCGAACCGTTACCGACCATGTAGACGATGCCCGCGCGTCCGCTCGGACGCCCATCCGCCGGATCGAGGGGGTGACTGATCTCGAGGGATCGCCCAGAGGCGAAGCGATACACGGCCAGAAGTTGCGGGCCTTCGGGCGTCTCTTCGATCGCCACCCGGAGGCGGATCGGAGAGAATCGGGTGATTTGCGGAATCACCACAAGCTTTCGCACTCGAAACTCCCCTCCGCTTTTCTCCATGAGCCCTACAGTCGTATAGCTCTCAGCTCGCTCCGGTCGTGGGGCGAATTCCGGTTCCAGAAGCGTGAGGTCTCCTAGAAACGCTCCGTACCAATTGCGGCCATCATCGCGCAAGGTCAAGATGAATAGCTCGTCGGTGACGAAGGCGGGTAGATAGGACTGCGGGAGGCAGTGGAAATTCCCATTGGTTAGGAGGAGGCGTCCCCCGATGGTCGCATTGTTGAATTGGAATTCGGCTACGACCTCCGTGACCCGCTCGGCCCGGCTGAAGTGGAGGTGGGCTTGATTCAAGGTGGGATCGTCGAAGCTCCCATTGATGAACAGAAAAGCCAATCCGTTTTGAGCACACGGGCCAACCCCGCGTAGCGGTCGAAGGAGTTCATTCCATCCCGGCCAACAGTTCGAGCATCGGGAGGAGAAGTTGGCCGCGATGTACGAGGACTCAGCGCGCGCCGCGGGCCATGCGGCGAGCCAAATCGCGATCACCCAAATCGGCCATTTACACTTCGTCCCCACCGCTCCCTCTCGCAGAATCCGGGAGCAAAGGACGTGCCGAGAGTCGGATGAGGGATCGGGAGACAGTTAAGCGTTTGAGTGAGCGTGCGTTAGGGACGACGAAGGGAGGAGAGAAGGCGGCGCCTTCCATTTCGGCTGTGAAAAGATCGTTTCGCTTAGGCGGGCGCGATCAGCGATTGAGTAAGAGGGGAAGTTCTTCGTAGCTCGTTCGCGATCGCGATTTCTCGCGGTGGCGTTCGAGTGCTAGCTCGATCAAGCGATCAATGAGCTGGCTGTAGGGAATGCCGCTCGCCTCCCAGAGCTTCGGATACATGCTGATCTCCGTGAAGCCTGGCATCGTGTTGATCTCGTTGATGAGGATCCGATTCGTGCCGCGTTCCAGAAAGAAGTCCACGCGAGCCAGCCCCGAGCCGTCGATGGTCTGAAATGCGCGGATGGCCAGGCGTTGAAACTCTCGGACTAAGCGTTTGGGGAGTTTGGCCGGGATGATGAGCTGGGCAGCGTTGTTGATGTATTTGTCGGCGTAGTCGTAGAACTCAGCCCCTGGGACGATCTCGCCCGGGATACTGGCGATCGGATCCTCGTTGCCAAGGACGCTGACTTCGATCTCGCGGCAGGTGATGGCTTCTTCGATCATGATCTTGACGTCATACTTGGCCGCGAGGGCGATGGCATCGGCCAGTTGCGCGCTCTTTTTCACTTTCGAGATCCCGACCGAAGAGCCAAGGCTGGCCGGTTTCACGAAGCACGGCAGGCCAATCTCTTGCTGTGCGCGTCGCAAGAGAGAGCGAGGGGAGCGCTCCCATTCTGTTCGCCGAAAGGCGATGAACCGGACGACGGGCAATCCGGCTTCGCGAAAGAGCCTCTTCATGACGTCCTTATCCATCCCCAAGGCCGAAGCCAGCACACCGCAGCCGACGTATGGCACGTTCGCCATTTCGAAGAGGCCCTGGATCGTTCCATCTTCCCCATACGGCCCATGCAGGACGGGGAAGAAGACGTCCACCTTCTCCTGGCGAATTGCCCGTAGCTCGCCGTCGAAGCGGACGAGCGCCGCCGTCGTCGGATCCGGCAGCAACGCGACCGGTTGTCCAAGGTCACGAAGGACGTCCTGGGGCAGAAGCTTCGTGGAGTCCATCGGAGAGAGCCATCGGCCTTCCTTGGTGATCGCGATCGGGAGGATCTCGTATTTGCTCTTGTCCATGGCGCGAATGATCGAGGCTGCCGATCGCAAGGAGACCTCGTGCTCTCCAGACCGACCGCCAAAGATCACCGCCACGCGCAGCTTCCTCATCGCCGTCCCGCCTCCGCTGTTTGGAAGTATACACGCTCGAATACGTTGGCTTCCACCATGAAGACGCGAAACATCGCGTCACAAGATGCGCTTCCCGAATGCGGAGAGAGCGAGTTCGACAGCGAATTCCGCCGTATGATTGCGCACATCGAGCACAGGATTCACCTCCACGATCTCCAACGAGAGGAGCTTCTGGGAGTCGGCGATGAGCTCCATGGCCAAGTGGCCCTCGCGATAAGTCGCACCGCCCGGCACGGGGGTGCCCACGCCCGGGGCATAAAAGGGGTCGAAGAAGTCCATGTCGAGGCTGACGTGAAACCCCACCGTCCCTCGGGAAGCGATCTCGATGGCGCGTTCCATGACGGCGCGCATGCCCAGCTCGTCCAGTTCCCGCATCGTGAAGACCGCGATGCCGCTTCGACGAATGTTCTCCCGTTCGAGCGGGTCCACATCTCGCACGCCGATGAGGACGCAGCAGGAGGGGTCTAGCTTCGGACGGAATCCCTTCAGATCGGTCAGCTCCGGCACGCCTAGGCCGAGTGAGACGGCATAGGGCATGCCATGAATATTACCCGATGGCGTCGTCTCGGGCGTGTTCATATCGGCGTGCGCGTCAAACCAAAGGACGCCGATTTTCTCTCCGCGTCGGTGATAGTGCGAAGCCAATCCCGCGATCGTCCCAATGGAGATGGATTGATCGCCACCCAGCACCAAGGGGATCGCTCCCTCAGCGACGACCTGCTCGACGCGATCGGCCAGCAGGCGATTGACGTCAGCGACCTCGGCCAAGTACTTCATGCGCGGATCGGTGATCCGCAAGACTTCTGGGATGTTGACGGGGAGATTCCCCAAGTCCTCAACGATATATCCGAGCTGAATCAACCGCGGCTGAAGACCTGCAATGCGGAGCGCTGAAGGGCCCATGTCTACCCCTCGACGGTTCGCGCCGAGGTCCATGGGCACACCGATGATTTTGATCGGGCGCTTCATGAGGCTTTCCATGCGCGCACGAGCGAGAGGACGGGCCATCCTTGAAAACGCGGCCGCTCTAGGCCGCGAACGAAGATTTGGGCGAAGCCAACCGCGCGTAAAAGTTCGGCCAAGCGATCGGCAGTATAGAAGGTCGCCTCTGCTTCCTCCGAATCCCGACGAATATAGCGATAGAAGGCTCGTCGCAGTCGCAAAAAGAGCGAATCGCACGGCGTCCCTTGCAATAGGCGCTCGGTCAGGACGAACCGGCCTCTGGCGGCGAGCACACGATGCGCTTCGCGGGCAAGATGCGGGACGTTCAGATGCCGTACGCCGGCCGCACAACTGACGACGTCGAACTGCGCGTCCTCGAAGGGGAGACGATGTGTCGTCGCCACGCGCCATTCGATCTTACTCTCAGCGGCCAGGCCGAAGGCGCGCGCTTCAGCTCGCAAGCGCTCCATCTGCGCTTCGGTGAAGCTGAGGCACACGACGCGCCCTCCGGGCTCGACCAGCCGCGACAGCTGAAGAGCTGTTCCGGCCGTCTCCCAAGCGATATCGAGGACCCGCGCTCCAGGTCTGACGTCAGCCATCTCCAGGAAGCGGATCCACCACGCGCGAAATATTGCGCTGGAAGAAGAACTACCCCATCGGCTTCCACGATGAGAAACCTCATGCGCGAGCATTCGCTCTTTTCGATCCACGAGGACGTTCATCGCCTCACGACGCTCCGGTCGAAATCCCCCGCGGCACGCGCCGACAGATTTCACGCACGGCTTCTTCGGCCGAGGACACGCATACGACGGCCGAGAGGTCTTGCGGGCGAAACGCCAAATGCTCCAGAAAGCTCGCAAGAATCGGGTCCCAGCACTCGCCCAGCAAGATCAGAGGGCGACCCGATGCCGATTGCTCGATGAGAGCGAGGTTCCAGAAGAGAGCGATCTCGGCGAGCGTCCCGATCCCCCCTCGCAAGGCGACGAACCCATGCGCTAATTCGCTGACGACCTTCAGCCGCTCCAGGAGATCGCGCGTACGAATCTCGCGCGAGAGATAAGCGTTTGGTGGCTCCGAGAAGACATCCACGGTGACGCCCCAGGAATCACCCCCTGCAAGCCACGCTCCGCGATTGGCCGCTTCCATGACGCCCGCATATCCGCCCGTGCACACCGTGTATCCCGCTTCTGCGAGCTGCCGGCCCAAGCGTTCCGCTTCCCGATATTCCCACTCTTCGGGCTGACAACGCGAGCTGCCGAAGATGGAGATGACGGGACGATGCATCGTGGTTCGCCCGATCAAGGCTTAAGGCGATAGAGCATGCGTGGGAAGGGAATGGCCTCCCGCACGTGCTCCAGACCGCAGATCCACGCTACCGTGCGCTCGATCCCCAATCCGAAACCCGCATGGGGAACGGAACCGTAGCGCCGTAGGTCGAGATACCACTCGAAGGCTTCCTCCGGCAAGTTATGCTCGCGAATCCGCTGCTTGAGCAATTCGAGCGAAGCGATGCGTTGACCGCCGCCGATGATCTCTCCATAGCCCTCGGGGGCGAGCATGTCCACGCAGAGGGCCAGCTCCGGGCGTTCCGGATCCGGCTCCATGTAGAACGCCTTCACCGCTACCGGGTACCGGTGGATCATCACGGGCTTATCGAATTGCTCAGATAAGTACGTTTCGTGCGGCGCGCCGAAGTCATCTCCCCACGAGAACTCGAAGCCTCCTTCCCGAAGCCGTTCGACCGCTTCGTCGTAGCGGATCCGTGGGAACGGCGGGCGGATGTTCTCCAAGCGCGAGATGTCGCGCTCGAGCACCTGCAGTTCCGCGCGCCGTCGTTCCAGCACGCGCTCGATGATGAAGGTCACCAGTTGCTCGGCCAGCTCCATGATGTCTTCCAACGTCGCATAGGCGACTTCCGGCTCGACCATCCAGAACTCCGTCAGATGGCGTCGCGTCTTGGAACGCTCCGCTCGAAAAGTCGGGCCAAAGCAGTAGACTTTCCCGAAGGCCATACACGCCGCTTCATTGTAGAGCTGGCCGGATTGCGTCAGGTAGGCCTTCTGATCCTCGAAATAGTTCACCTCGAAGAGCGTCGTCGTCCCTTCGCAAGCCGCTGGGGTGAAGATCGGCGCATCGCAGAGTACGAAGCCATTGGAATCCAGGAACTCCCGAATGGCGCGAATCACCTCGTGGCGGATCTTCAGGACAGCATGCGGGCGACGGGAGCGGAGCCAGAGATGCCGATGGTCCAGGAGGAACTCAATCCCATGATCCTTCTTCCCTAACGGATACGGTTCGGCGACACTGACGACCTCCACATCATGGATCTCGATCTCGTATCCCCCGGGCGCGCGTTTCTCCTCTCGAACCGTGCCGCGCACGATGAGCGAGGATTCCTGTGGCAAGTGATCTAAATCCTCCCACACGCGCTCGGGGACTTGCGTCTTGAGAACGACGCCTTGGATGATTCCGGAGCCGTCTCGAATTTGCGGGAACATGATCTTGCCGCTGGAGCGCTTGTTGTAGAGCCATCCCTTCAGGATGACCTCCTGACCCACGTACTGGGCGATCTCGCTCACGTAGACATGCTTCATCGTCGTTCCCCTCGCCCGAAACTTATGGCCTTCTAATCCTATCGCAGGTGGCGCGATTCAGGCCAGTTGTTTCCATCGGAGGAGGATCAGACCAGCGATCCCCACACCGATCGCCGCACGGATGAGATGGTCTGCGATCGAAACATCTCCCGAGGAAGAAAGGTCCATATAGAGAGCCAGCCCGCTGAGGACGACCAACGTCGCGAAGGCGACGATGGCAGCCCATTTCCGAGAGCGCCACAGCCCGACGGCCGAAGCCACCTGGGCGAATCCCACCAACGCGAATCCGAGCTGCGGCCGGAGCGGAACGCCATATGCATCCGCGAAGATCCCCCCAAGCAGATTCAAGATCCCATAGACGCCCTGAATGGCCGCAACGACTCTCAGAATCTCCATGGCTTTCGTCCACGCTTCGAATTCCTCAAGATATGCGGCCCAATGGTAGCGCGAGTCTCCGCGATTCGCCAAGCCCTCAGCGAACGTCATCAGAATGGTTTGCCGTATCTCGATGGGGTCGTGGGGATGGTTGTCGGACTCCAGCTCGGTGGAGGATCAGCTCACCAGTGGGTAGAATTATCGCTCAACGAATGAGCACCTGTTGAGGAGAGGAGCATCATGCCGGCCGCATCGGATGTCATCGTCGTGGGGAGCATCAATGCGGATCTGGTCATTCGCGTGCCACGGCTGCCGCGACCTGGGGAGACCGTCTCCGGATACAATTTCAAAGTATTCGGGGGAGGAAAAGGAGCGAACCAGGCCCTCGCCGTCGCGCGCTTGGGAGGGAAGGTGCGACTCATCGGGAACGTCGGGACGGACGACTTCGGGGCCATGGTCGTCAAAAGCCTCGCCAGTGGCGGTGTCAACGTCTCCCTCGTCGAGTGGCTGCCCGATGCCCATACGGGCGTCGCCCTCATTATGGTGGATGAGTCGGGGGAGAATGCGATCGCCACGGCTCCCGGGGCCAATCGCCACTGGGCGACGCGTGGAGCGGCGTACTTTCGGAATCTCTTTCAAACCTGTCATCCCTATACGACGGTGATCCTTCAACTGGAGATCCCGCTCGAAATCGTCGAAGCCGTCACAGCAGCCGCTCGTGAGTATGGATTGCGCGTGATCTTGAACCCAGCTCCCGCTCGCTCGTTGGAAGACGAACTTTTGCGGCGAGCCGATGTCATCACCCCGAATCGGCATGAGGCCTCGGAGCTGAGTCGGGTGAAGATCACCGATCTGGAGAGCGCCCGTGAAGCCGCTCGTCGGTTGCTCGATCGAGGCGCTGGATGCGTCGTGATCACCTTAGGGGGAGAAGGCGCTGTGATCGCCACGCGCGGAGGGACATTTCACGCCGCACCTTTCGAGGTGAAAGCCGTAGACTGCACGGCGGCGGGCGACGCGTTCACCGGAGGCTTGGCCGTCGCCCTGAGCGAAGGCATGGATCTCCTCTCAGCTGTGAGATTCGCCAACGCCTGCGGCGCGATCGCTGTCACCAAAGAGGGAGCGCAACCCTCAATGCCCACGCGCGCGGAAGTCACCGAGTTGCTCCGCGCGCAATCTCCGCCCATTCGGAGGATCTGAACGATTGCTTTCCATCTCGCAAGAGACAACTCTGGCAGGAGCTAGCAGAGTCTTTCGCGGTAATTCTCGCGCGAGAGCTAAGAACATCGCGGTCGTCTCATGGACAACCGGTAGGGAATATTGCGGGAAATCGCGGCGATTTGGTGGACCGGAGGAGATTCGAACTCCCGACCTCCAGAGTGCGATTCTGGCGCTCTCCCAGCTGAGCTACCGGCCCACCAACGCGTTAACCATAGTAGAATATCGCTGAATCTGTCAAGGTCGCATCGCCATGAGGCCTAGCGGTAGAGCCTCTTGTGAAAGATTCCTCGTTCATCGGCCGTCCAAACCTCTAAGAGTTCTCCAAGTGCATCTAGGGCGATCACGTCCAACCAGCCATCCTCGTTGAGATCCCCCGCCGTAAGAGCAGCCGAGATATTGGTTGCAGTCAGCTTTTGCTTTAGACTTGGAATCATCCGTTCATCGAGTTGATACAGCCAAATCTCTCGAGCATTCGCGCCCACGCAGGCCAAACTCAATCCCGTAGACGAGAAGCGTCCCACGGCCACCCCCAGCGGAGCGTCGGCCGTCGGCACAGTTATCACCGATCGAAAGCGTACCGTCCCACGCCCATTCCCCTCATTCTGCAAAATCGAAATACTTGACTCTCGATGGTTCACCACAATCAGCTCGACGTATCCATCTCCGTTCAAATCGCTCGCTGTCACTGCTGTCGGTTTCATTCCCACGCTCACCTCTTGAGCGGACGCCAATGCCCCACCTGGCTTCCCCAAGAGCACGGTCACGTCAGAAGAATCCCAGTCGGCTACTGCTGCATCGAGGAATCCATCTCGGTTTATATCTGCTATGGCTAACGCCACGGGTTGTTTCCCAACGGCAATTCGGCGTCCTGCCCTGAACGTCCCATCTCCTCGTCCTAACCAAAGCTCAAGCTGTCCCGTATCAAGATACGTCACCACCAGGTCCAATCGCCCGTCTCGATTGAAATCGCCAAGCCCTATGGCCCCAGGTCTCCCCCCGATGGTGAACGTCCGCGCTCGAGGTTCGAACGTTCCGTCTCCTCGCCCTCGCACTACGGTCACGCTGCGTCCCAAGAAGTTCGCCGTGACAGCATCCGTCCACTCATCTCCTGTCACATCTCCTACAGCCACGGCGACCGGTCCTCGTCCCACCCGAATCGTTTGCCTCAACTTCAATCCCTCCTGCTTGTGGTATGCGAACACTCGCACGTGATCCTGAAGCGGATCGGCTACGATCACCCCGCGTGATGATGAAGCGGCCATCGAGACCTCAGCCCCTGTGGGAGAGAAACGAGCCATGAAAAACGCCATAGTCGGCCCAACGACCGGTGTCTCCACACTCGCTTGGTTATCCTGCAGTTGTTGGTCAGGGACTGATGAACGCACGCTCGCCGTGTTCGTGAGAGTGATCATTCGTAACGGTGCCCGCACGCTCACCCGAATCGGAGGAGCCGTCGTTTGAGCCGGTATAGAAGGACGAGTACAAGTGACCTGATTGCCCGCAGAGCTACAGCTCCACCCCGTTCCAGAGACCCCCTCGAGCTGAACGTCTTCTGGGAGGAAGTCCTCCACCTGAACGTTAGTGGCAGTCGCAGGCCCTCTGTTCATGACCTCAATGGTATACAGCAACGACTGTCCAACCACCACCGGGTCAGGCGATGCCCGCTTGCTAATGCGAAGATCCGCGCGGCTAAGCTGGAACAGCACCGTGCATGTTTTGTTCGCATCGAGGACCACGGAGGTCGAAGGCGAGACGCCGGAACAGGCGCCTCCCCAGCCGGCGAAGCTGGAGCCCGGATCGGGAGTGGCCATCAACTGTACGGTCGTGCCCTCACTGTAATCTTCAGTGCAATCTAATCCGCAGGAGATCCCTGTGGGAGAGCTGTTTGCCGTCCCGCTCCCTGTGCCGATCCTTTGCACAGTGAGCCTGAACTGTCGGGCTTCGTATGCCCCCGCATCGCATGCTCCAACAGCCGGTTGAGGACGAGGAATTCCTCGCTGGTCCTCAGTGATCGAATTGCCTTGCGCATCGGTACAGTCAATCGCTGCGCCAATTGCAACGCTACCCGCCTGCAAAGCGTGGGTCTGCGTCGGCCCTCCGTTATTTTGCAAGGGACCGAGATTAATGTTCGGGCTCCCCGCTCCTCCAAAGCAGGTGCCATCGTTATCCACATTCCCGCCAAGGGAAAGGATCGGTCCGCCTTGACTCCAACAGTTTCCTCCAGCGCCTCCCGCGGTATTTCCCGCTACAATCGAATTCTTGATGCGCACAACGCCGACGCTATTGTTGAAAATCCCTCCTCCGTTTGCAGTGGTGGCTTGGTTAAAGGCGATGGTCACGAAACTGAGGTACAATTCTCCTCCATTGACGATGGCTCCTCCGCCAATGTTGCCCCCTCTAGCTATATTCCCTGAGAACGTACTGTTCGTCACCGTCATCCTGTCAAAATTAGAGACTGCACCACTGTATCCACCAATTCCACGGTTCCCTGAGAACGTACTACGAACAATAATCACCGCTCCACGGTCATTAGCTACAGCTCCACTGAAGACTGCGCTATTATTCGAAAACGTCGTCTCACTGATCATGAGATGCGATGTTGGTTGGAACTGAGCTATTCCGCCGCCTACCTCGGCGAAATTTTCTGAGAAGATACTGGCACTCACGACGACCATTCCGTTAAAGTTAAAGACCGCCCCGCCATCGCCAGTAATCGGGATACGGTTATTCAAGAATTGACTGTTCATGATAACGACTCGACCTAGCCGATTCGAGATTGCTCCTCCAAATCCCTCGTCCACGACGTTGTCTCGTAATATGCTGTTCTCGATGCGCAGGTCGCCTCCATCATTGAAAATAGCGCCACCATCGCCAATATCTATGTAACCCTCAACGAGTCGCAAATTTCTCAACCTCAGATCCCCTTGGTTGTGCAAAATGCGCGTCGTTCCTGCGCCGCTAATAGTGATGCGCCCGCCTCCATCGATCGTGAGCACTCCTGATCCGCTAAGGATCATGGGAAGCATGCCGTTGTTCAGCACGATGGTCCCGCTCACACTGAAAGTGATCGTATCATCTGGTGGGCCCGAGCGCGTGCACTCGTTGTACGTCGCGTTAGTATTTGCTGCCACAATAGCCTCTCGCAGGGAACAACGTCCATCAGTCCCATCGTCGGCATCACTAAGCGTATCCACGATGATCGTCCCAGCCTGCGGAGTTGAGCTAGTGAGCGGTACCCAAAGCGTAAGAGAGACGAAAACCACACACCACGCAGTGACGTGCTTGTATCCCGTCCTCATATGGGCTCGCTTTCAGAAGATGCGCTTGAAGGCTTTGCCCACGGCTTTGCCAGCTTTGCCGACGGCCTTTCCAGCAGCTTTGCCGCCTTTGGCCGCTGCTTTCCCCGCTTCGGTCGCTCCCTGAGCCGTCGCCTCCCCGGCTGTCGTCGCTCCCTTCGCCGTCGCTTTGGCGGTCGTCTTTCCCGCCGACGTGCTTGCCTCTGCCGTCGCTTTTGCGCCAGTCCGAGCGGCCTTTGCTGTAGCCTTGCCCGCTTGTGCCGCAGCTTCACCTGTAGCTTGAGCGCCCGTGCTTGTTCCCTTCACGACGGCATTCCGTTCTTGCTGCGGCTGCGCCCAGCTCTCTGCGGGGATCGTGAGCTGGAAGAGGAGCCCCAATCCCGCGGCATAGGTACCGAAGACGAAACCCAGAATGGCGATCCGTCCTCTCCCGCGCATCGTTTACCTCCTTCGCTTCATGTGGCAGAATTGGAATCTCCAAGCGCTGTTCGGCGAACAATATATCGGATGCGACGAGGCATGTCAACAACTTGCTCGAACGATCGGGTGCCGCATCGTGCGGGGGATTGGCCGCGACGATCGCTGATCTTCGGAATCCTCATTGGCTTGGGGATCAGCTTTTCCGGAGCCTTCGCACAGAGACCGAAATCTGGCGAAGAACCAATCGTCGAGTTGCGCTCGGATCTCGTTTCCTTCACCGTTTCGGTCATCGGTCCAAAGGGGGAGAGCGTGCCCCATCTCACGCGCGAGGACTTCCGCGTGTACGAGGACGGAGAGCAGCAGCAGATCTCTCACTTCGCCACGGTGGAGGCACCGGTGGACATCGTCCTGCTTTTGGACACAAGTGGCAGTATGCGCGGTGAGCTGAAGACGGTTCAGCGCGCGGCGATGCGGTTCATCGAGCGGATGCGTCCGCAGGATCGGGTGGCCATCGTCGAGTTCAATCGCGAAGCGGTCCTCCATCAGGATTTCACACAGGAGCGAAAGCAAGCGATCGGCGCTTTGCGGAATTTGAAGGCGGGCTCGGCGACCGCTTTTTACGATGCCCTCGCTGTCGTCGCCGATGAGCTGCTGCGCTCAGCGTCTGGGCGGAAGGTGATCGTCGCCCTCACCGACGGCGTGGATTCGGCGAGCTTCTACGATTTCTCCGAGGCGGCGAAACGGTTGGAGCAAGCGGCTGTCGCCGTGTACGTCATCGAGCTGGATACCGAAGCGTTTGTGCTCGAAGGCATCCGGCGAGGAGAACTCACGCTCTCGCCCGCGCAGTTGGAGCGCTATCGGAGAACGTATCGTCCACGGGATCTCCCCCTTCGGTATCGGAATCCGTTTTTCTTCACCGAAGAGGAGCTGATGGAGATCACGCGCGGATTATATCGTCTGGCGCGACGGGAGTTGCGGGAGTTGGCCGAACGCACTGGCGGACGCGTCTATCCGTTGTCGCGGCTCTCGCAATTGGACGAAGTGTACGCGAAGATCCAAGCCGAGCTCGGAACGCTCTACAGCATCGGCTACTATCCGAGCCGTCAGGAGCGAGACGGCCGCTGGCGCTCATTGCGCGTGGAGGTCACCGTTCCCGGCGCTCGCGTTCATGCCCGATCCGGATATTGGGCACCTTCGAAATGAGGTCCTATGCGAAACCGGTCGCGATTCCTTCCCATCCTCATGTTTCTCGCGTTAGAGGCCGTGGTCCGAACGTTCGCTTCCGCCTCTCCGGAGGCGGCGCGCATCGCTCACGGATTGGAAGTGAGCGGACCGATCGTGGGTGAGGTGACTGAGGACAGCGCGCTCCTCTGGGCTCGGGCGAATCGAGAGGCAATCCTGCAGGTCGAGTATGGAACCGAGGCTGATTTGGCGACTTCTCAATTCACAGAACCCATTCGGCTCTCCTCAGATCGAGATTTCACAGCCGAGATTCCCCTCAGTGAACTTCTGCCGCACACGCGATATTTCTACCGCCTTCACGTACAAGACCCGACAGCTCCTTCGCGCGCGTTCGTCAGCTCGATCGGACAATTCCTGACGGCGCCTGAGGAGGACGAGTGGGCGCCGCTCGCATTCGCTTACAGTGGGGATGCGGGTGAAGCCTATCAACCGTTCCGACTCTTCGACGCCGTCCGCGCGCAGCGTCCCGATTTCTTCCTCTTCCTCGGCGATACGATCTATGCCGATCAAGGTCCAGGCCCGGCGGCGAAGACGCTCGCGGAGTATCGCCTGAAGTATCTGGGAAATCGAAAGGACGCAGCCTTCCAACGTCTAGCGCGCGAAACGTCGTTCTACGTCATGTGGGATGATCATGAGATCGCCAACAATGCCGATCGCACGCATCCGCGTCTTCCGATAGCGCGCCAGGCATTCCTCGAATATTGGCCGATTCGCCGGGAGGGGACCGATGAGACGCGGCTCTACCGCTCGTTCCGTTGGGGACGTGCGGCTGAGATCTTCTTGCTCGATTGTCGCCAATATCGCAGTCCGCAATCGGAGCGAGATGGCCCCTCGAAGACCATGCTCGGGGCTGAGCAAAAGGCATGGTTGAAGGCGGCGCTGCTCGCCTCTCCGGCAACGTTCAAATTCATCGCCACGACTGTGCCCTTGAAGTATCATGCTCGCGATTCCTGGGAGGGCTATCGGATCGAGCGGCAGGAGATTTTAAACTTCATCCGCGCCCATCGCATCGAAAACGTGATCTTTTTGGCCGCCGACGTTCATTACGCGGCTGTATTACGTCATGCTGAGGGCGTTCTTGAGGTTATCGCTGGGCCGATTGCGCAGTTCCCTTCGCCAATTGCGTTCGTCGGGCGTCGGCCCGAGGTCGAGTTCACGGCGACGAACATGTACACCTATGCTCTTGTGCGCGTATTCCCCGATCGAGGCGAGCCGCGCGCGGAGATCTCGATCTTCAATGCCGCGGGGAAACGGTTGCACACGATGCGCGTGCCGTAAGTGGATCGGGACGCGCCAAGGAATACTACAGCTCCTTCGGAGTCGGGCTTTGCACGACTCCGTCACGCGAGGTTGGCCGATCGTCAGTTCACCTGGGGAGAATTAGCGACTGCGCGCTCTCTCCTTGGAGGCCTTCAGCGGATCCTTGAATCCGCTCTCTTGCTTTTTGCCGTTGGCCGAGCAGTCGTGTTCGGCAGCGCGTTGCCGATAGTACGCTTCCCTATCCACCCCCTTCGAGATGTAGGCGACGACGGTGAACGCTGCGAAACACTTAGGACAGATGAGCCGAATCGGCTTGGCCGCTGTGCGTGCCATGACGACTCCCTCCTTGTGCGACTGGATTCCGTGACGACGTTCGATCGTCACAAAAGGCGAAAAGATTGCCAGAAGAAGTTCGGGAAGTCAATGGCGTGCCCAGCAGTTTCAAATGCCGCCGCAGTCGCGAATTGACAAATGGGCGGAGAGCCCATACCCTTATTGCTCACGAGCGGAAGGTGGAGCGACCGCGATGGGTGAGGAACACTATCGGATCGGTGAGCCATCGAAGACCTCGATCGATCCTCCGCGAATCGAGGATCCCTGCGCGCGCGTGGGAGATGAGGCGGAGCTCTTCGTCGCATCCGTCGAAAGTGAGGCGCACCGTTGGCCGGAGTCGGGCGCGTGGGGAAGGGGCGTCCCGGAAGATGGTTCTCAGATGAAGACAACATCGGAGACGCGACCCCCGAGGGATGTGATCGCGCTCGGACGGGAGATTCGCGCTTTCCTGCGGGACCTGGCGCTCACGGTGCTCATCGCGATCGTGATCGTCACGTTCGTGATTCAACCGGTGCGCGTCGAAGGAACGAGTATGTTGCCGCGCTTGCACGATGGCGAGCGCATCTTCGTGAACAAGTTCATCTACAAGTTCGAGCCGATTCGACGCGGCGACATCGTCGTCTTCTGGTA
The DNA here is from genome assembly GCA_025055075.1 of Blastocatellia bacterium. Classification (NCBI taxonomy): domain Bacteria; kingdom Pseudomonadati; phylum Acidobacteriota; class Blastocatellia; species Blastocatellia bacterium. Next base: position 85,425 of record JANWYV010000004.1, on the reverse strand, counting down.
TCCGAACGATCCATCCAAGTCATTCATCAAACGGGTGATCGGGCTGCCTGGCGAGACGATCGCCATTCGTCGCGGCGTCGTCTACATCAATGGGGAACCCTTGCCGGAGCCGTATTTGGATTCGCGTCTTCATACGCGCGAGGAGAATATGCCGCCTGTGTACGTGCGCGAGCATTACTATTTCGTCATGGGAGATAACCGCGACTCGAGCAACGACAGCCGGCAGTGGGGGCTCGTGCCGGAGAAGTACATTTACGGGAAGGCCGTCTTCCGCTATTGGCCGCTCAGCAACATGGGGCGACTGCGATAACTCGGCATGTCCCGCGTGATTCGAACCGTAGGTGAGCTTCTGTATGCCCCATCGCGGGCGTTCGCGCGGATCATCCGCTGGTCGGAGATCGGAGGAGTGGCTCTATGGGCTCTCGGCATCACGATGCTCTACGAGAGCAAGCTCACGGGGGTGTTCGAGCAAGTGCGCTACCTGCTGAGCGCGCGCGGACACTGGGACGCCGTCTCTGTGCGCTACCTTTTGAGTGCCTTGCGCGAGGCTGTGCGAGAAGGATTCGGATGGCTTGTCGTGCTGGTGATGGTCTTTGTCCCCCTCCTCCTTCTTTTCGCAAATGCGTTCTCCGTGCGGAAGCCACTGCTTGTCCTCTGGCGCGAACACTACCGGCAGATGTTGGGGGCGGCGCTCTATGGGTGGACGGTGGCTCACGGCGTGATGATCCTGCCGGTTTTCCTCGTGTTGCCGGAGTGGGCGCCGCGATACGAAATGGCTCTGGGGATCGCGGCGCTTCCGCCCTTCGCCTTCCTCGTGGGGATCGCGTTGCGGCAGGCCCTCTCGATATCGCTCGTTCGGACATTGGCGGTTCTTCTTCCGGCCATCGTCTCGCTGGCGGCGGTGCCCGTGGTGGGTAAGGCGTTCGTCCTCCTTGTGGCGTCGCCGGTGCTGGTGCTCATCGGACATCAGCTTTTGACGCCTTATTTCCATCATGTCTTTGCAGGAGCGCGGTCTTCCAAAGAAGGGGGATCCCGAACGAGACCCCACGATGCTGAGGCTGTTGTAGGAGCTAATCCGCCTCGCGCGGAAGGAGAGGCCGAACCGACCGAGGCGTCGTGCGCCGAGGGTCGATCCTCGGCAGTGTAAGGTTTCGATCGGAGAGAGTGACTATGGAGGCGATTCTCGCGCTGGAAGATGGCACGGTCTATCGTGGGGAGGCCTTCGGCGCAGAAGGCGAGCGTACAGGGGAGATCGTCTTCAACACCTCGATGACAGGGTATCAGGAGATTTTGACCGATCCTTCCTACGCCGGACAGATTGTCGTCATGACGTATCCGCACATCGGCAATTATGGGGTGAATTCGGCGGATATTGAGTCGCGGCGTCCGTTCGTCGAAGGCTTCGTCGTGCGGGAATATTCTCGGACCTTCAGCAATTGGCGCGCTGAGGCGAGCTTGGAGGATTATCTGAAGCATTACGGCATCGTGGGCATCGCGGAAATTGATACGCGAGCCTTGGTGCGGCACATTCGCGAGCGAGGAGCGATGCGCGCCTGTCTCTCGACGAAGACGCTCGATGCTGAGGACGCAGTGCGGCGGGCTCGCGAGGCTCCTTCGATGCTCGGCCTCGATTTGGCGAGTCGGGTGACGTGCGAGCATCCGTATGTGTGGAACGAATGGGCGGCTCAAGTGGATCCGGCGAACGACTCATCGTCAGCGGCTACGGCGCGCTTCCACGTCGTAGCGTATGATTTTGGCATTAAGTTCAACATCCTGCGGCAACTGGCTGCGCGCGGCTGTTGGATAACAGTCGTGCCGGCGCACACCTCGGCCGAAGATGTGCTGGCCTTGAAGCCCGATGGAGTCTTCCTCTCCAATGGACCGGGTGATCCAGAACCCCTCACTGGCGTCGTGGCGAACATCCGACGCCTGATCGGGCGACTCCCTATCTTCGGCATCTGCTTGGGGCATCAACTGCTCGGGCTCGCCTTCGGCGGACGCACGTATAAGTTGAAGTTTGGCCATCGAGGGGGGAATCAGCCGGTGAAGAATCTTCGAACTGGACGCGTGGAGATCACGGCGCACAATCACGGATTCGCTGTGGCGGCGGAGACGCTTCCGCCGGAGATCGAGCCGACGCACTTCAATCTGAACGACGGGACGCTCGAAGGCATGCGTCATCGGGAACTGCCCATCTTCTCCGTCCAATACCATCCGGAGGCTTCGCCCGGTCCGCACGATGCCCTCTATCTCTTCGACGAATTCATCCGCATGATGGAGCAACACCGGCGCGAACGCTGAGCCGATTCGAGGGGCGCGCAGCGTCTCTTCCCGAAGGCCTATTCCTCCAGAGTGAGCGTGTGTCGTCTCGCCGATTATCGCGCGCTGATTTGAAGCGTGAGCGAGAGCGGTTCCGACGAGCGCGCACGGCGGAGCGCAGCGAGCGTGAGCGTGAGACGGGTCGGCAGAGGACGGGGACCGGGAGGAAGAGCGAGGAAGAGCATCCCGCGTCGCATCTCTCCGGGAGCGAGCGCGGGCGTGAATGCGAAAGCAATCTCCGAGAACGCTCGTTCTAGCTCTTCGCGCGAGGCGATCCGATAGGCCGTGACCTCGTAGTAGTCGAAGAGTTGGCGAAGCGCTTGCTTGGGCGCGCGCACAGCGAGGCGATTTCCAGTTTCATCCCAAGCGTCCACGCGCGCTCGGCGAAGTTCGATCGCCGCATCGCCGCGGTTCTTCATCTCCAGATAGATCGGCAAAAGCCCGGCCAATAGCAGATTCGCTCGAAAGAGGTCCAAGTGTGCTTCTTCGTCCACAAGGAGGGTCGCGCGAATCGCGAGATCCACGCTCTCCGCCTCTCCACGAGGGCTCTGCTCAGGAAGACGAATCTGCGTGGGGACGCGAAATGGAGGAGCGCAAGCAGGGAGCAATCCACATAGGCCTACGAGTGCCCACAAGGCGAAGAATCTCGGCGCGAGATGCTCTCGCTGTTTCCGGTCGCTGCTCATACGGCGTCTTCGGTCATCCGTTCCAGCTCCGCTCGATAGCGGATGAGGAGATTCCCGCCCTCAAAAGCGATCACGCGCTCGGCGAGTAGTTCTTCCAGGACCTCTCGCACCGCTTCCTCAGAGAGTCCAGTCATCTCCATCAAAGCGCGAGCCGTCAACTTTACCGGGACGAGGGTGCGTTTATCGAGCGTGGGCACACCGTATTCCTCAGCCAATCGTGACAGCACGCGAGCCAGGCGCGATCGAGGAGCTGTATCGAGCAATCGCGAGATCGGGAGGGAGAGATCCAGGTCGCCGCCTTCGCCAGAGAGACGTATTGTCGCAGGGCGCATCGCATGTTCCTCCAGCGCCCGACGGTCCACCGTCTTCACCGCCAGATCCTCCACAGCTTCGAGGACGAATTCTCGGGGGCCTCCGCGGAGTTCGCCGAAGAGGTCGTTCGGGCCGAGCGTTGCGATCGTCTTCTCCTCGCCCATCGGATTCACGCGAAAGATCCGCAGCCGTCCGGCGCTCACCAAATAAACGTAGTCGCCCGCTTCCTCGGGAAGATACAAATACAGCCCGCGTCGAATGAGATCTATGGGCCACGCGTGCGCCGAGAGCGCGCGCGAGAGATCGGCGCCCCACGCGCTGGAAGTCACAAACCATACGGCATTGAGCGTGAGCATGAGAGGAAGATCATACGCGAGACTTCCCGAAGAGGGAAGAGGTGCGATAAGATAATCCGGCTTCGAAGCGCTTCGCGAAGAGATACGAGGTTGCTCGGATCCGCGGGAATCGGCGGAGGTCATATGAGTGCAAATGAGCGGCAGAGCCGTCCACTTGTGGGCGTGATCATGGGAAGCCGGTCGGATTGGGAGACAATGCGCGGCGCGGTGGAGATCTTGCGGCAGTTGGATATTCCCCATGAAGTGCGCATCGTCTCGGCGCATCGGACGCCGGATTTGATGTTCGAGTATGCGGAGACGGCGCGGGCGCGAGGGCTGGAGGTCATCATCGCGGGGGCCGGAGGAGCGGCGCATCTGCCAGGCATGACGGCGTCGAAGACGATCTTGCCCGTCATTGGGGTGCCCGTCCCCTCGCGGGCCCTCAATGGGCTCGATTCGTTGCTCTCGATCGTCCAGATGCCGGCTGGCGTGCCGGTAGCGACCGTCGCCATTGGGAACGCGAAGAACGCGGGGTTGATGGCGGCGCGCATCCTGGCCATTAAATATCCGGAGATCGCCGAGCGGCTCGCCGCTTACGTGGAGGCGATGAAGAACGACGTCTTGCAGATGACGATCGAGGAGGAGTCGGAATGACGATCATCGAACCCGGGCGCACTATTGGCGTCCTCGGTGGTGGGCAATTGGGGCGCATGCTCGCCCTAGAGGCCAAGCGCATGGGCTATCGCGTGATCACATTGGATCCGGAACCGGACTCGCCTTGCGGTCAGGTCGCCGATGCACAGATCGTGGCTCCCTATGACGATCTGGAGGCTGTCGCGCGACTCGGTGACCGCAGCGATGTCGTGACCTACGAGTTCGAGAACGTGCCAGCGACATCGGTTCAACGGCTCGAAGCGGAGGGCCGATGGGTCCGTCCTTCGAGCGCTGTCCTCGCTATCACGCAAAATCGGTGGCGCGAGAAGACGTTCGTCTCCGACTTGGGCATCGGCGTCCCAGCCTTTCGCGCCATCGCCTCGATCGAGGATGGTGAACGCGCGGCTCGCGAGATCGGATTCCCGGCCGTGCTCAAAACGGTCTCCGGAGGATATGACGGGAAGGGACAAGCCCTCGTCCGAACGCTGGAAGAGGCGCGTGATGCGCTCCACCGCTTGGGCGTGCCCGAGACATCGCGCGCCGAGCCGCAGGCGCTTTGGGAGCAATGGGTGCCCTTTGCCAAAGAGGTGAGCATGATCGGAGTTCGAGATGAACGGGGAACGGTCCTCACGTACCCCTTGGTCGAGAACGTGCACGTGGACAATATCTTGGACACTTCGATCGTCCCCGCTCGGGTCGCTCCATCGGTCGAAGAGGAAGCCCGTCGGATCGTTCGCGCGATCGGCGAGCACCTTCAGATCATCGGCGTCTATTGCGTCGAGATGTTCCTGCTTGAGGACGATCGCCTCCTCGTCAATGAGATCGCCCCACGGCCTCATAATTCTGGGCATTATACGCTCGACGCGTGCATGGTCTCGCAGTTTGAGAACCATGCGCGTGCGATCTGCGGATTGCCGATCGTTCCGCCCATTCTGCGTTCGCCGGCGGTGATGATCAATCTGCTCGGAGATGGGCGTGGTCACCGGTTGATCGGCGTGGAACGGATTTTGGAAGATCCGCGCGTCCGCCTGCATCTCTATGGGAAGAAAGAGGCGCGTCCCAAGCGAAAGATGGGACATGTGACCGTCCTCGCCGAAGAGGTCACCCAGGCGCTCGAGTTAGCTCATCGCGTGCGCCAACAGCTCCGATGGGGATGAGCGGATCCGCGCTCACATGATGTGAGCGGAATTCAAGATGCAGCGCTCTTGATCGCCGTCCCGATGATGTGTGGAGCGACAACGGGAAAGGGGAATGAGAGTCGGTGCATGAACACGCGCTCGAACCCCGCGGCTTGGATGAGCTGATCTGTCTCGCGATCCGGATGGCAGCCGTCGGCGAGTCGTCTCCAAAGAGGTCGCAAGCGTTCCTGCCAATAGCGAAGGCGCGTGCCTGCTGGAGCCGCGACGTGCTCGATGAAGAGGAATCGTCCGCCCGGGACCAACACGCGGAGAATCTCGCGGAGTGCGCGCTCGGGATCTGACACCGAGCACAGCACGTGCGTGCTGATGACAGCGTCCACGCTGGCGTCGTCGAGGTCGAGCCGTTCGGCTCGCCCGTTGATGAACTTCGCGTCCACGCCCCATCGCTCCGCTTCGATCCTCAGATACCGATGCATGAAGGGGTTCGGTTCGACGCCGATCCATTGCATCTGCGAGGGGTAATATCGAAGGTTTGGTCCTGTCCCCGGCCCGATCTCCAAAACACGTCCGTGAAGTCCAGCAAAAAGTTGCTCCTTGTAAGGCCGCAGATACGCGTCCGCATATCGGCTGGCGCGCGCCATCAACCACGCGTGCCAGCGCTTGCTGAGCGTCCCGCGCAACTCTGTTCCCTCCATCGAGAGGGATTGTAGCCATTCTCGATAGGCTTCGCTACAGGCATCGCTCGACGTAAAGAATGGGCGTTATCCTCTGTTCCCCGTGTCGCATGCCGATTCCTTTGGGGCGAGCTTTTGTGGTATAAATCTCCTCCTGCAGCGGAGGAGAGGAGATGCTGAACTGACTGTTGAGCATCACCTGGCCGGATCCGCTGACGGCGGCTCGATTGCTATTGAAGCCGAGGAGAGAACGAGGCTTCTGAGGTGAGGAGGACGCCAATGCGCGCATTCAAGGACAGCATGCTGGAACTCATCACGAAGACTTCGACGACGCTTCCGGCCGATGTGCGACGCGCGATCGCCGCGGCCTTGGAATGGGAGGAACCGGGGACGCGCGCGGCGCAAGCGTTGGCCATTATCGCGACCAACGTTGATATGGCGTGCGAAGCTGAGGGGCCGATCTGTCAGGACACGGGAATGCCAACGTTCGAAATCAAGGTCCCTGTCGGGGTCAATCAGATCGCGATGAAGGCGCAGATCCTGGAGGCGATCGCCGAAGCCACGCGGTTGGGGAAGCTGCGTCCGAATTCGGTGGATTCCCTCACGGGGAAGAATAGTGGCACGAATCTCGGGCCGGGCACGCCCATCATTCACTTCGAGCAATGGGAGAACGATGCAGAGATCGAGGTCCGGCTCATCCTCAAAGGTGGGGGATGTGAGAATCAGAACGCGCAATATTCGCTCCCGTGTGAGCTGCCGCATCTGGGGCGCGCCGATCGGGATCTGGATGGCGTGCGCAAGTGTATTTTGCATGCCATCTGGCAGGCGCAAGGGCAGGGTTGCAGCGCTGGCGCCGTCGGCGTGTGCATCGGCGGAGACCGGGCTTCGGGCTATCACCATGCGAAGCTGCAATTGTTCCGTCCCCTCGATGATGTGAATCCGGATCCCGATCTCGCGCGATTGGAGGAATATATCCTCAAGGCGGCGAACACGCTCAACATCGGTACGATGGGATTCGGCGGACGGGTGACGCTCATCGGATGCAAGATCGGAGTCCTCAATCGGCTGCCGGCGAGCTTCTTCGTCTCGGTCGCCTACGATTGTTGGGCGTTTCGTCGGTTGGGGGTCGTGTTGGATGCGCGGACGGGAGAGATCGTGCGTTGGCTTTATCGCGATGAACATCCGCAACCGCTCTCCCGGGCCGAAGGGGTGCCACTGACCGGCAAGGAGATCTCGATTCGTGCGCCACTGTCGGAGGAGGACGTGCGCCGTTTGAAGGTCGGCGATGTCGTGCTCGTTCAGGGGGAGGTCTTCACCGGGCGCGATGCCGTGCATGCGTATTTGATGAAGCACGAACCTCCGGTGGACCTGCGGGGAGCGGTCCTCTACCACTGCGGTCCGGTCGCCCTTCAGGAAAACGGACGATGGCGCATCACGGCGGCCGGTCCGACCACGAGCATGCGCGAGGAGCCGTATGAAGGCGAGGTCATTCGCCGATACGGCGTGCGCGCTGTCATCGGCAAAGGTGGGATGGGGCCGAAGACCCTGGCCGCGATGAAGGAATATGGGGCCGTGTATCTGAATGCCATCGGTGGCGCTGCGCAATATTATGCTCGATGCATCGAGGACGTGCTCGGCGTTCACCTGCTTGAGTTCGGCATTCCAGAAGCCATGTGGCATCTGCGGGTGAAGGATTTCCCAGCCATCGTCACGATGGATGCGCACGGGAATTCGCTTCACGAAGACGTCGAACGCGCCTCGGCCATCCTCTTGGAGCGATTGGCTGAGCCCGTTTTCTAGGCGTTCGCGCGATGAGGAGGCGACGCGATGAACGAGGTGAAGGCGGAACATGTGCTCCCATCCGGACAAATCATTCGGCTCGTTCACGGTGACATCACCGAAGAGCGGGTGGACGCTATCGTCAACGCGGCGAATTCGCACTTGGCGCATGGAGGAGGGGTGGCCGCGGCGATCGTGCGCAAAGGGGGAGAGGTGATCCAGCGAGAGAGCGATGCATGGGTGCGCCAGCATGGGCCGGTCCCGACTGGAAGCGCGGCGATCACAAGCGCTGGCGCGCTGCCGTGTCGCGCCGTCATTCATGCCGTTGGGCCGATCTGGCGAGGGGGAAGCGAGGGCGAAGAGGAACAGTTGCGATCGGCTGCACGTTCCAGCTTCGCGCTCGCTGCCGAGCGCGGATTCGCGAGCCTCGCGCTTCCGGCGATTAGCGCTGGGATCTTTGGCTTCCCGGTTGATCGCTGCGCCGAAATCCTGCTTGAGGCCGCCCGCGACTTCTTGCGCGCGCACCCAGAGAGTTCGCTGAGAGAGATCCGGTTCGTCCTTTTCGATGCGCTGACGCTCGAAGCCTTCTTGAAGGCCTTTCATCGCATCTTCGAGTCCCCCGCGGAGCCTCACGCATGAACCATCCGGCCTTCTTGACGCCTGACGAAGAGCGCGTCCTCGCGCGCGTGGACGAAATGGCCGAGGAGATGTTCGACTTCCTGGCGCGCGTGATTCGCATTCCCACGGTGAATCCGCCCGGGGAGAACTATGCCGAGTGCGCAGCGCTGGTGCAGGAGCAACTGATGAGTTTCGGGTACGAGGTGGTGCGTCTCACGGCCGTCGAGTCTCCGGCTCACAGCGCGTGCTATCCGCGAGTGAACGTCGTGGGTCGCTTCGCGCGATGCGGACCGGGACGCACCGTCCATTTGAGCGCGCGCGTGGATGTCGTCCCGCCCGGAACGGGGTGGACTGTGGAACCGTTCGGTGGGCTCATTCGCGAGAGGAAGATTTTCGGACGTGGGGCCGCAGATGCGAAGGCGGGATTGGCGATGAATCTTTACGCGGTGGAAGCGCTGCGCCGCGCGCATGTTGCTTTCGACGGCGTGCTTGAGGTGAGCGCGACCGTAGACGGGGAGAGTGGCGGAGAAGCTGGCATGGGGTACCTGGTGGATGCGGGAATCGTGCGCGCCGGACAGACCGATCACGTGCTCATTGCCGCAGCTTGCGGCGTGGAGCGCCTTCGCTTCGCTCCTCGCCACGAGCCTTCGCGTGGGCGCCTCGTCGAAGCGCCAGTTGAACGAAGCGCGCCTGTGCTCCTGTTGGCATCGGAAGCGCCGATGGAGATGCGCCTCGCGCGCGCGATGGATCGCGCCATTCGTTGCGTGCTCGTTCGCCCGCCGGAATGCGTGGTTGGCCCAGCCACATCCGAATGCGCACACCTCGAACGAAGCGGCGTTCGAGAATATCTTCTGTACGGGCCCGGACGCTTCGAGCTAGCGCGGCAGCCGGATGAGTACTGCCGCTTGGAAGATGTGGTGGCGGGGTGCAAGGTGCTTGCCCTCGCCTTGCTTCGGACGCTGCGGGAGGACGCGGACGATTCTCCAACGCGGAGCTTCCGAACGGAGGCGTCCCATTAGATGGAGAAACTCACCCGGCGAGCATTTCATCAGCACGTGTTCTCTCTTCTCGTGGGCAGCGTCCTTGGGAGAGGGAAGATGTCGGAAGCTCATGAATGGAGGGGGCGCAGAGAGATGTCGCCATCCGGAGGGATAACCGATGTCCCCGGAATCAAGGTCGGTCACTTCACGCATTCGCAACGTCCTACCGGGTGCACGGTCGTCCTCGTCGAAGAGGGTGCCATCGCCGGCGTGGACGTGCGCGGATCGGCTCCGGGAACGCGCGAGACGGACTTGCTCAATCCCATTCACACGGTGCAAAAAGTGCATGCGATCGTGCTCGCTGGTGGAAGCGCGTTTGGCTTGGATGCCGCCTCTGGTGTCATGCAGTATCTCGAAGAGCGCGGCATTGGGTTTGAGACGCGCGTGGCGAAAGTTCCGATCGTCCCGGCGGCCATCCTATTCGATCTCGCGTTGGGCGATCCCCGGATTCGCCCGGATCGCGAAGCGGGATATCGGGCGTGCGCGCGCGCCTCTAGCGGGCCCGTCGAAGAAGGAAATGTTGGCGCAGGAGCGGGAGCGACCGTGGGGAAGTTGTTCGGTTTGGAGCGCGCGATGAAGGGAGGCGTGGGAACGGCTAGTCTTCGCGTGGGCGAGGTGGTCGTGGCCGCGCTCGTCGTCGTGAATGCTGTAGGGGACATCGTGGATCCCCAAACGGGGCGTATTCTGGCAGGCGTGCGCACGCCGGATGGCAAGCGCTTGGCCGATGCCATGGCCTTGCTTCGTCGAGGGGAAAGCCCGGCTCGATTGCGACCCGGAGAGAATACGACTATTGGCGTCATCGCGACCAACGCGGCCTTCGATAAGGCGGGGATGACCAAGATCGCGCAGATGGGACATGATGGGCTCGCCCGCTCCATTCGTCCCGTGCATATGCCCTTTGATGGAGACACCCTGTTCGCGCTTTCGACGGGACAGGTGCGCGGCAGCGATCTCGGAGTCGTAGGCGCGTTGGCGGCCGAGGTCGTTGCCGAGGCCGTCGTTCGCGCTATCTTGAAGGCGGAAGGACTGCCGGGCTATCCCGCTGCGCGCGACCTCATGCACGCCGAGACGCGATGAACGAATACGTCCTCCTCTTGCTCCTCTACTCCGGAGCGCTCATCGCCCTCGGCATCATCGCTTCTCGTTCAGTTCGCACGGCCGCTGATTTCTTCGTTGCGCGCCGGAAGTTGGGATCGGGCTTGCTCTTCGCTACGCTCCTGGCAGCCAATATCGGAGCAGGATCTACGGTTGGAGCGGCCGGACTCGGATACCAGTTCGGGCTCTCCGGGTGGTGGTGGGTGGGATCAGCGGGGCTCGGGAGCTTGATCCTCGCGCTTGTGATTGGCCCGAAGCTCTGGGCCCTTGCCGCGCAGCACGGATTCTACACGGTCGGGGATTATCTGGAACATCGTTACGGTCGCACTGTGCGCAGCGTCATTGCCGTCATCCTGTGGATGGGATCGCTCGCCATCCTTGCCGGTCAGTGGATCGCCGTCGCATGGATTTTGAACGTCGTCGCCGGCGTGCCGAAGCCTCTCGGATGCGCACTGGGTGGCCTCGTCACAATCCTTTACTTCGCCGTCGGCGGATTAGTCTCGGCCGCATGGGTGAACGTCGTTCAGGTCGTCGTGAAATTGAGTGGATTTTCGCTCGCCTTCTGGTTCGTACTCGATCGCGCAGACGGATGGACGGGCGTGCAAGAGACGATGCGCGCTCATGATGTCGTCGGCTCGTCATATTTCGAGTTCCTGGGATTCGGGGGAGACCGTGCTCTCGCCTATTTCCTCATGCTCGCGCCTTCGTTCATCGTCTCTCCGGGATTGTTGCAGAAGGTGTATGGAGCGCGTTCGGCGCGCGCCGTGCGAATCGGCGTGGGGGCGAATGCTGGCGCCTTACTGCTCTTCGCATTCTTCCCAGTGGTGATCGGTATGGCCACGCGGGCCGCGCATGCCGATTTGGCGAATCGCGAACTGGCTTTACCAGTGGCCCTCGTCTCGATGTTGCCTGTGTGGTTGGGAGGCGTACTGCTTGCAGCGATCTTCTCGGCTGAGGTGAGCTCAGCGGACGCTGTCCTCTTCATGCTCTCGACCTCGCTCGCGCAGGATCTATACAAGCGGTTCCTGCGGCCAGAGGCCTCCGAGCAAGAGCTACTGCGCACAAGCCGTCGCGCCGCCGTTCTGGCCGGAATTCTGGGCATCGTGTTGGCCATCGTGCTCCCCTCGGTCATCGCCGCCCTTTCGATCTTCTACACGCTTCTCTCGGTCGCGCTCTTTGTCCCGCTGATCCTCGGGCTCTTCTCAACGCGTCCGAAGGAGCGAGACGCGCTCGGAGCGATCGCGATCGGGCTCATCGTGACCGCTGTTGCGCATCTGGTGATCAACAGTCAGAATAGGACCGGTTCGCCTCCAATTGCTTTTGGGCTTCTGGCCTCTTTCGGAGCAATGTTGCCAGCGCTCCTTCGTCCTCGGCGTTGATGGGGCAGACGCCAATCTCTCGTTCGATGCGTTCCCGAAGGCTCTCTTACGGCATGAGGCGGAGGGCCAGGGGGCGAAATCCTACGATTGCTTCTTGTCGCTCTCCTCGGTGAGAGGGAGTCGTGGAAAGCGGCGTGACTCATCACCCACTTCGAAGCGATTGAGCTCGCGGGCATCCTCAAGGAGTGTCAACGCCTTATTGAGATTCGCCAGTCGAATGAGGCGCGCCACACGTCCATTTCGGATGAGGAATCTCACTGGGCGATCTTGGCTTTGGCCCAGAGTGTGTGCCTTCACCAATTCACCGACGCCCCGAGCGTCTATATCGGTGAGCTCTCGAAGGTCCACGATGATGGCGCGCGCGTTCGAGTGCAGCGCCGTAGCGACGGCCGAGCTGAAGATGGGGACAGTCGCGACCGTGAGCTTCCCCTCGGCCCTCAACAGAAGGCTCTCGCCCATCGGACGCGGTATGATCTGCAACGCCGGTGTCCTCTTCGCCTTTGCACCCATCATCGTCCTGAGTCCGACCATCGAATCTGTCCTCGGTGACCGAAAAATGGGATGAAAAGACGCCGAGATAGGATGCCCGAGCTTCGGATGTTTTCTCGCCTCCTTATTCGTTCCGGTCGCGGGATGCCCTCCGCGAGGAAAAGGCAAATGTGTTGGAGAGTACCCGACTCTTCCCTCGCCGCAGGAAGGCGAGCAAATAGGTGAAATCACGTGGCGGGCGGCATTTGACGGGACTCACCCGTGAGGCATGCCGAAACGCTGGCGCGAGATTTCTCGACGTCTCAGCGAATCATCCTGGATCACGGGATCATGAGGGTCACTTTTCGCGAGCCGACATTCCCCTGCAGGTCGAAGACGCGCACCGTGATGGTGTGCTCTCCCGAGGTCTCGAATTCGGCGCGGACGGTGAACGTCTCTTCCGGCGAATCAGCGATGCCGTCATCGGGGAGGAGCTGCCGCCATCGCCCGCCATCAATGCTGACCTCAGCGCGCGCGATATTGCTCGTCGCATCCGCAGCCGTGAACGTCACCTCCGCGCGCCGCCCAGAAAGGCGAGGTTCCGTCGCACGAATCAAGGGCGGCGTGTTATCAATGAGGATCGGCTCGGTGAGCCGCTCCGCCTCGAGCGCGCGTTCCGGGGAGTTCGAAGGAAGATCGCTGACGACGAGCCGAAAGACGTACCATCCATCGGGGAGCGTTTCCGTATCGAGCGTATAAAATGTCTGCGTGAGGTCGCGAACGAGCGGTCGCCATTGTCCTTCGCTCACCGTTCGAGAGAAGAGACTGTAGACGAGTTGATCGCCGTTGGGATCGCTCGCGTTCCATTGAAAGGAGCGCGCTCCTCGTTGGTACACGCGTCGTGGGGGAACATTGGCGCTTATCCCGAAGATCGCGGGATCCAAACCAGAGCTGAGGATGCCCGGGTCAATCGGCTGTTGGGGTACTTCTTGCAAAGCGACGCCTGCGGGAAGGACCTCGAACGAAGTGATCGTCGGTTTCACGTTCTGCGGGAGATAGGCGATGCGCACGCCCTCGATCTGCGGACGCGCGTTCGAGCGAGAAGTTCCGGGCGTCGCGCGATCTGCGGTGAGCGTCAGGCGAAACTGGATGAATCGAGCCGGAGGGCTCGCCACTTTCCCTCCATTTCGTACCGGTGGAGACCATTCGCTCCACGTCTCATCTGGAGTCTCCGTGTTCCCCGTGCGCGTTTGGATCTCAACCTGCCCGACCTGATTCTGCCAAGTGATCGTGCCCCACTGGGCGATGAAACGCGCGTCGAAGACGGGAGATTCATAGACTCCGCGTGCTGCCCATTCCGGTCCCAGGCGGAAGAGTTTGCCCAGATTGCTCGTCGCTACAAAGAGTCCCATCTGGCTCCGCACGAAGCGCGAGATTTGCGCTTCCGAAGCTTGCACAAGGAGTGTCGCGCGGCCTTGCGAATCAACGGCGTAAATGCGCCCTTTATCGTTCGTCCCCAAGAGCACATTCCCCATTTCATCGAGCGTCGCGCAGAAGGCGCTGAAGGTGGGGGCGTTCCAGAGCGTCTCCACGTCTCCGGACGGACGGAGCCGATAGAGGACGGCGTTCACGTTTTGCGCTTCCGGCTCTACGGACGTTCCCGAGGGCGTGAGATCGAAGCTCGTGATCGTCACCGTCACACTGCCCGTGCTGCTGACGGCCGTCACCGGCGGAAGCGAGGAGGGAGATGAGGGCGCGGGCGAAGATCGCGTCTCCCGTTCGCTCAGCCCCAGCGCATAGATCGTCCCATCCGGAGCGAGCTGCAAATCGTGGATCTCGCGGACAGGAGAGTCGTAGAGAGCGAAAGCTCGACCCTCTGGCGTCACTTTCAAAACCAAGCCGCTGGGATCGGTGCCCGCGATCACGGCTCCGGTCGAGTCCACGAGCAACGCCATGATGTTCGTCTCCTTCGTGTCCACCAAAACTTCCGCGCGGCCCGTTCGGTCCACGCGATAGATGCGACCTTTGGCCCCGGTGCCGACAAAGAGCGTGCCTTGGTGGAAGGCGAGCGACCAGATGTAGGTCTCCTCCGGATCGAAGAACACCGAGCTATTGCCCTGCGGCGTCAGGCGATAGACCTTCCCTTGCGGGGAAGTCCCCACATAGAGGTTGCCCTCGTCGTCCGCGACCAAGGCCGTGACGTCCAGTTCCTCCGTATCGAGCACGAGCGTCCCTCTCCCTTGGGGATCCACGCGGAAAACTTTGCCTTCATGTCCCGTGCCCAAATAGATGTTCCCTTTCCGATCGGCGACGCTCGACCAGATGAAGGCTTGTCCAGTATCGAAGATCGGAACGAGCGCGGGCGCCAGCATGAGTCGTCCCTCGCGGGAGATGGAGATCCCATCCGGATCGCCGCGCAAATATGCGGCTTGTCCTTGAAGCTGCCAGTATTGTGTTCCGCCCCCGATCGCCGGAAGCGCGAAAAGGCCAAGGCCGAGCGAGAGGAAGAGGATCAGGAACGTCGCAAATCGTGGGATCAGTGCGGTTGAGCGAAATCCCATTCCCCAGCACATCGAGGCTCGGCGATATGGGGATGGGGGAGTTAGGGCCGAGCCTATGGGAAGGCGTTTTCCGTTCATGTCGGTCATTCTCCTTTGTGTCAGCGGGAATGAAGGATGGCGGCTTCGGCGAATCTCAGCGTCTCCAAATGCGCGCACTTGGTGTTCCACAGGTCATCGCACCACGGTGATGGAGACTTGTCGCTGGCCCGTGATCACGAACTCTCCCGGAGGCAGCTCCATCTCCTTCAGCGTCGTATAGGGGATGGATTGATACCCTCCCGCCGTGCGCTCGGATCCAATCGTCGCCAGGACGGAGGGCGGCAGGGCTGGGAGCTCTTCGTTCTTCACAATAGCTCCCAGGCTCGAGCGGACGAGCTTCACATACAATCGGTCGCTCTTGCGCAAACGATTGAGCGTGCGGATGAGTTGCGCCAGGCTCTGCACCGACCCAAGCGAGGCGGTTGCCGAGCGTCCATCATAAGCCTGGATGGCGTTCCCGTCTCCCACGATGATCGAGAGCTTGCCCGGAGGAACATCTGCTGGGATCTGAAGGGGCATGCGCTCGACGACTTCGCGGCCATCCTCGGCGCGCGCGTAGATCTGCAGTTCGATCGTCTCGCCACGCTTCACTTCGGTGCGATTGACCCACACCCGATCGAGCATGCCCACGCGCCGTTGCTCGAGCGTTTCGATCTCCAGATGAATACCTTCCAGCGTCACCTCGAAGCCGCTATTGAGCAAATAGCTCACCGGGAGAGCGACCGAGAGTGCCGCTTGCGCGGGCGCTTCGTTCATGGCTGAGAAGCGACCATCGACGAGAACATCCTCGTGCCCGCGCACTTTGATCGTCCCGCGCACGCGCACGGTCATGTCGCCGAAGCTTCGTTCGCTACCCGTGACGGCATTGAAGACCGCGAGGTTCACCAGAAGCGGCGTGAGCACGCTGTTGTTGATCATCTCGACGCGATAGGTATGGCTCCCTCCTCGGCTCTTCTTCTGCTGAATCGTCAGCGGGATCATGCGAGGGGCTTCGCCGAGAATGCCCAAGACGCCTGCCGAGCGGTCCTGCCGCAATGTCCCCACCAGCTTCTCCGTGACACCCAATTTGAATGAGTTCATCAGGCTTGGGACGACGGCGATCGTCGAAGCCTCTGAAAGCGGCATCTCGACCCCACCAAGGTTGAACAAACGGTGCCCGAAGGCGTAGACCTTCTTGTCCTCGCGCCAGGTCACCGTGCCAATCGCTTCAATCGAGAGATCACCGCGCATGAGCTGCACGCTGACGGACTTTCCTGGCGTCAGCGTCTCAGCGGTGATCGGAGCTAGCGGCGTGATGGCTGCTCCAGCGGAGATCCCAACGATGGGAAAGAAGCCCAATTTCTGCAGCTCCGGAGAGAAGCGCTCGAAAGCCTCTGGCGAGATTCCCGAAATGGACAACGGCGTCGCGATCGGAACGAGCTGCTGGCCAGAGAACGGTCGCAAACTCGCGGGCATTCGGGGATTCGGCTCGATCGGAATCCGCTCGAGGGGGAGCAGGCTTTGGAACAGACGGCTCAAAAGGTCAACGTCTCTCGCCTGCTCAAAGAGCGCAGCACTCACACGCGCCATGCCGGGGGAAGAGGATGGCGATGAAGGAGAATGAGCTTCCAGAGACTCCATCATGTCCTGGATCGGCGTAATGCCAGCGATCGGCTCCATAGCGAAGGGGAACGTATACGCGATGGCTCCCAGAAGCCGTCCGTCAATATAGACCGGACTGCCGCTCATGCCCGCGAAGATGCGCGTTCGATCAAAGCGTGGCCCCGTGAGCCGCGCGATGATGACGCTTTGTTTCGGTCCGGGCCGACCGGGTAGGACGCCGAGGATCTCCACCCCGAATTCCTCAACCTGATCTCCCTCGAACACTGTCTTGCCGATACCGTGCAGTCCCGGCCGCACTTGATCCACGGGGAAGAATCGCTCTGACGCCGACTGCGCAGAAGCACTGGCCAGGCTCCACGGGATTCCCAAGAGGAGTATGAGAATCCAACTCGCTGCTTGCCTCATACACCCGTATTGTGGCAAAAATCGGAGGAGTGGACAAGAGGGCCGAATGATCAGTGCGTTCATTCAGGCGGGAGGGGGAAGCACCCGCATGGGGCGAAATAAAGCACTTCTCCCCATTGGGGGGAGACCTTGCCTCGAATGGGTGATCACTGCCGCGCGCGCCGTGACAGCGGAGATCACAGTCGTCACCTCGGACCCTCAGGTGGGGACCTTTTGCCGAGAGCAGGGGATCGCCCTCGCTGCGGACCATTATTGTGGCATAGGACCATTGGCGGGGCTTCATATCGCGCTCTCGCGCTGTCAGAAGGAAGCCGCGCTCATTCTGGCATGTGATCTCCCCTTCCTGACGGGCGAATTCCTCGGCTTGCTTCGGGATTCCTTCCATGAAGCCGAAGCGATCGTCCCGCTCGATGCGCGAGGGCGCCCGCAGCCACTATGCGCTATCTATTCCGTCGCTTGTTTGCCCCTAGTGACCGATCTGATCGAGCAGGGCGAGCGGCGCATGAATCGCGTGCTCGAACATCTTGCCGTCCGCTTCCTCGCCTTTTCGGCGATCGCCCATTTGCCGGGCGCGGAGAACTTCTTCTGGGACCTCGATACGCCGGAGGATTACTGGCGCGCGCAGCAACGGTTCCATCAGAGATAGCCTCCCGTCGCCGCGCGCTTTGAGGAAGCATCCTACGGCTCAGAGGACGGAAGTAGAGATCGATCGGCGATAGGCATCACCGGTCGGTATCTCGTCGCGACGAAGCCTTCGCTGATAGCGCTCCAATGATTCCAGGTATTGCCGAAGCTCCCGCAAGTAGTCCCTCAAGCCCTGGCGATAGGCATCCCATCGGAAGTCGCCCTGGTTATAGTACCACGCCCACGGTCGCTCGCGGCGCTCAAGAGTCACCGTGACCTTCTGCCGCTCCTTGTTCCGGACGATCGTGAGCGAGACATTGCCTTCTTTCCTCATGAGCACGCGGGTGAACTCGCGCACATCGCGGACGTCGGTATCGTCTACAGCTACGATGACATCACCGGCGCGCAAACCCGCGCGTTCCGCTGGGCTTCCCGCCCGTACGAACGTGATCAACACGCCTCGCCCCTCGGGCACGCCGAAATATTCCCCCAATTGCTCGGTGAGATCTTGCACCCGAACGCCCAAGAGCGAATATCCCCCCAATTGCACGACGATCGGCGGGATGCGAATCTCCGGAATCCTCAGATCGAAGCGAAAGTCGGGACCGATCGCGATCGGTCGGCGAGAGCCGAGCGTGACCTTCAGCTCCTGCGTCTTGCCATCCCGCACGATCTTCACCGGCACCGTTCGTCCCGGAGGCGTCTCGCGCACGAGGCGTCCGAATTGGACTTCGCCCTCAACGCGCACGCCGTTGAATTCGATGATGACGTCGTTCGCTTTAATGCCGGCTTTGGCCGCTGGACTCTCCTCGGCGACCTCCATGACGAGGACACCGTATTCGCCGGGCGTCCGGAGCTGCTTCGCCTTCTCCGGCGTGAGATCCGTCACATAGACGCCCAGATATCCTTCGTTCGGATTCGCTCTCGGCGTCCCTTCGGCTTTGGTGCCGAGGGTCGAGGCAAGGAGAATCCCTGCCAAGAGAAACCGTCCCATTCCTACAACACTCCTCCTCATCGCTGACCTCCTGATCCTTGTTGATTCCACCCCCCATACACGCTCCGTGCACGCCCGAGTTCCAGAAAAGACGCGCGGTCACCCGAGCGCGGCGTATCCGGTCAGCGGACACGGCCGATTTGCTTTCGCTCCGGCCTTTCGGATAATATTTCAGGCCGGTGAAGGTGGTGAACGAGCCAATGATCTCTATTCGTCGGAATCACGAGGGCGAGCGCACGCGCTCGATCGAAGCGTTGGAGCGCTCGATCTTACGCCGGGTGGGGCGCGCCATCAAGGACTATCGGATGATCGAGGACGGCGATCGCGTTCTGGTAGCCATCTCTGGCGGAAAGGACAGTTGGACGCTCCTTCACGTCTTGCGCCTGCTCCAACGGCGAGCGCCCGTGCGCTTCGAGCTCTTCGCCGTCAACATTGATCAAGGGTATCCCGGATTCCGCGCCGATCTCATCGAGGAGTATTTGAAGCGCGAGGGGTACGAGTACTACATCGTCTCGAACCCCACCTATCGCATCATCCAGGAGAAACTGGAACCAGGCACAACGGCCTGCGCGTTGTGCTCGCGGCTCCGTCGAGGGACGCTCTATCGGTTGGCGAAGGAGCTGAAGGCGACGAAAATCGCCCTCGGTCATCATGCCGATGATTTGATGGTGACGTTTCTGCTCTCGGTCTTCTTCCGGGGAGAGGTTCGCACGATGCCGCCCATCCTCATCTCCGACGATGGGCAGAACATCGTCATTCGTCCGCTCTGCTACGTGTTCGAGGACGAGATCCGCCAATACGTTCCCCATACGGGAGCGCCCGTTGTCTCCTGCGCATCTCCTTATTGCGAAGACGAGACAGCACTTCGCTTTCAGATGAAAAACCTGCTCAACGAATTGGAGCGCCGGTATCCGCGCTTGAAGAATTCGCTGCTGGCGGCGTTGGGGAAAGTCAATCTCACGCATCTCATGGATCGGCGGTTCTTGCCCATATGTTCTGCCGATTCCGGGAGTACGGACAGGCGCGTCGCTCTGGCGATGCCGACGGCGTTCGAGGACATGGACGCTCGCGATGGATGAGTAATCGCGCGCTCAGGAGGCAGTGGCGCGTCGCTCGTCGAGCATTCCCGCATATACGATCTCAAATCGCGCGACGACGTACTCCGCTTCATATTCTCGGGGGAGAGCGAGGGCTTCTGGTGAATAGGGCATCGCGAGCAACTCCACAATAGCTTGAGCCAATTCCTCGGGATCGTCGCGGCTCACTGTGCGTATCGCATGGCCGCGGGCCTGAAGCTCTTCGGCGATCGCCGTTCGAACGGCGACGACGGGTTTCCCAGCCGCTAATCCTTCGAGTGGGATAAGCCCGAACGACTCCAACGGTGAGGTCGAAACGACGAGGTCGGCGGCGCCATAGGCGCGGTGAGCATCTTCGGGCTCATCAACGAAGCGAAGGCGCGTTTCGACCCCTAGAGCGCGGGCGAGCCGTTGCAGTTCACGACGATACGCTTCATTCGTCGCTCGTCCGTGCGTGCGTCCGAGGAAGATGATCCGAGCCTCGGGAAGCTGGCGAAAGATTGTCGGAGCCGCGCGCACGAGCAGGAGTTGGTTCTTCCCGGGCATAATGTGCGAGGGGCAAAGAAGAATAGGCGAACGATCTCCCCAAGCGCGACGCAGGTCTGCCGATGATGACTCTCTCACATACGCGCGAATGCGTTCGACATCCACACCGTTTTCGATGACGAGGAGCCGCGAAGCGAAGTCGGTCCAGGCGGCTCGGAGATTTTCGTGGACGAGAACGATGCGAGAAGCGAGCTTCCCGACGAGGGCTTGCCACATTCGATAGAGCCATGGCGGGTAAGATTCGAGCGCTTCGTGTACATGGTAGAGACACGACACGCCCGCTCTTCGTGCGGCGATCCCCGCCCACAGTGTGTACACGCCATTGACGTGTACGAGATCGGGACGCCAAGTGCGGATGAGTCGTTCGAGGCGATGCACCGTTTGGGGGAATTCCAAGAGATGGCGAGCGATCGCCGACGGGGAGCGCCGAATGGGCGTCATGGGGACGAAGACGATGGATCCGAGATCCTCGGCGTGGACCCGCGCCAGGGGACCGGGTCCCGGGAGGACGACGAGCGTCTCATGCCTACGCCGCCGCAGATGCTTCGCCAAAAGAGCGAGCATACGTCCGGCGCCGGTCAGATGTGGGCTCGGATGGATGAAGAGCACGCGCATGATGAGCTCTCTGTCACGCGGTGCGCGAGCGCGTATTTCAACAGTACGGCATCCCTGCGGAGGCGCGTTCGATTTCCGCGAAAGAGGGCGCGCGCCAGATCGAGCGAAAGCATGCGGAGAATGAGAATGAGGGCGAGTCCCAGACGGAAGAGGAGAACGTGCCAGCGTCCTCCGTGTTTGGCGAAATAGCGCAGGTTCGACTTCACGGCTTCGATCTCTCGTCGTTGTTCATCCTGGCGACTGCTCGCTCCATGATGATGAAGGAGGATGAGGTCGGGAGCGCAGGCGACTTTATATCCAGCTCGACGCATGCGGGCAATCCAATCGGCATCTTCGCCGTAGAGGAAGAAGCCTTCGTCCAACAACCCGACGGTCTCCAGGACCTCGCGCCGCACGATCATCGCCGCACCGGAGATGGACTCGGTCTCGTAGAAAGACCCCGAGGGATCAAGCGGCTTCAGATAAAGGGGGATCTCGCGGCGCCGGGGGATACTGTATTGGGCGAGCGTCCCCAGCAGAGATTTCGCGCGCGCTGCCGAATAATGCTGTGTGCGCCCGTCCGGGTAGATCAATCGGGGGCCGGCCGCGCCGACCTCCGGATGGGCATCGAGCCGACGAAGCAGTGGGCCGAGCACGTCTGCGCACAATTCCGTGTCGCTGTTCAGCAACATGAGGTATCGCCCGCGTGCTCGCCGTAAGCCCTGATTGCAGGCGCGCGCGAATCCCACATTCGTCGTATTCTCGACGAGCTGGATGTCGGGGAATTCCTCTCGCACTCGGCGGGCCGTACCGTCTTCGGACGCGTTGTCCACGACGATGACTTCGATCGGAAGATCGCGCGTGAAGGCGAAGAGAGAGCGCAGGCAGCGCTCCGTCAGCTCGCGCGTATTGTAGCTCACGATGACGATCGAAAGATCGGGCATGGCGCTCGGCTCCTGACGGCTTGAAGATTATACCCACTCGGGCTAATATTGGCATGACGCGAGGCGGATATGCCGACGTTCAGAGAGATGAAGACGTATCGGGGACAGCGGCTCCGGCTCGATCTGCCGGAGCTTCTGGAGTACGCCCGGTTCGAGCTTTCGCGGAATCGCCCCCTGCGCCTGGAGATGTCCGGGCCCACGATGCGGCCGACGATCGAAGAAGGCGATATTCTCACCATCGAACCCGTGGATGTGACGACGATTCGTCCGCACGACATCGTGCTCTATGCGACGAGCAGTGGCACAGCCGTCGTGCAGCGCGTGATCGCCCTCGAAGAGCGCGGCGGATGCACCTATGCCATCACGCGCGGGGATCGCGCGGAGTTCCCCAGCACGCCTATCGCTTTGCACCAGATCCTCGGGCGCGTTGTTGCTATTGAGCGTCGCAGAAGCGGACGTACGATCTCCCTGAAGCGAGGGCTTCCCCTGAAGGAGCGGCTTCGTCATTTGTTGCACCGCTTCTTTGGCCGGAAGCGAACGTGAGCGTCGCGCTTTCACAAGCGACTCAACCAGCCCTGGCGGAAAAGCTCGCTTGCTTCCCCCTTGACGATGAGAGCGATCAAGCGAATCCCCCATACGCCCAGGACCAGGGCGAGAGCTAGGCCAATGGTCCACGAGGTCATCAGAATGCGCTCGCCGAGAGCGCTGAGGTGGCGGAACGGAGCGCGCGAGGGAAGGATGGCCTTCGAGAACGCGGAGAGCCCGAAGAGCAACCATCCGAGCGCGACGATCGGACTGAGCGGATGAAGGGAGAGGGCTCGTTCCCATTGCCCCTGCACCAGTGCGCCGAATGCGCGCGTCATTCCGCATCCCGGGCACGGCCACCCCGTGAGCCAGCGAAACGGGCAAAAGAGCAGTGAAGTCGTCGGGGCCGAGGTCGTCAAGTACACGAGAAGCGCTGCCAGCGCAACCAGAAGAAGTTCGCCCAAAGCCTCCGTGCGCTCTCCCAATGGAGCGCATCGCCGCGAGTCTCCTTCCCGGTGTGGCGCGAGCCTTTGTCGGCTCCATTCCCCTGCGCTTCCGATTCTCATGTCCGTCCTTCCACGACCCGCCAGATGCGATTTAATTCGCTTTGCATGAGCGCCAGGCTCACCAAGCCCAAGCTCAAGATGCCGAGGATGAGGGAGATCACCGGCAATTCCCCACCGCTCAATCCGACGCGGCGCTTCAGTTCCACGACGAGCGAGGAATACCGGTAGAGGAGGTAAAACCACCAGATGCCGCAGGTGATAGCGGCCAGCAGAAGGTCTAATCCGGGGCGCAATTCCTCGTGCACGAGTGCTCGGCGCAGATCGCGGCCGATCAGATACATCCACAGAGGTGCGAAGAGGCCACAACTGAGCAGCGATAGGATGACATAGAGTACCACGTTCCGTTCCGGACCCGGTGCGCCGAAGAACGTGCGGGAATACGCCTGGAATCCCCTCCATTCCTCCATCGAGGAGTATGGCTTCCCTTCGACTACGGGAGGTGGCGAGGCGAAGAGGCTTCGATATCCACTCGACTCCTCCTCCGGAGAGGAAGATACGCGCCACCCACAACGGGTGCAGAATTTCGCCCCCGAGCGAATCGGAGCACCGCATTGCGCGCAATAGATCCGAGCCGCGTCGCTCACCGGCGCTCATTATGAGGCAAGGAAGGAAGACCTGGCAATAGCGGCGCGATTGCTCCGCACCGGAAGTTCTGGTAGCATGTTGGCTTCAAACCGCATGGCGAGAGACGGGAAAATCCTCATGATCCCCGTCGTCTTGATGGCGCTCTCCATCAAGAGCGCGGGGCCCGTGTCGAAGGAGGGGCAGCGAATGTCCGAGGATTACATGGGGAAGGTGACGGCGCCGGAATTTCCGGAAGGCTTGGAATGGTTGAATACGAAGCGTCCGCTCACGCTCCGCGAACTGCGCGGAAAAGTCGTGCTGCTCGATTTTTGGACCTACTGCTGCATCAACTGCATGCACATTCTCCCGGAGTTGAAGAAGTTGGAGCGGCGATTCGAGCGCGAGCTGGTCGTCATTGGAGTGCATTCGGCCAAATTCCCCGCCGAGCGGGAGACCGAGAACATCCGCCAGGCGATCTTGCGCTACGAGATCGAGCATCCGGTGGTGAACGATCGCGACATGCTCGTCTGGCGGCTCTACGGCGCGCGCGCATGGCCAACGCTGGTGCTCATTGACCCACGGGGGAAGATCGTCGGACAAGTCGCGGGCGAGATCACGGCTGAGGTTTTCGGAGCGGTGATCGCCGAGGTGATCCGCACCTTCGACGCGCGGGGAGAGATTGATCGTCGGCCCATTCGATTCGATCTTGAACGGGAGCGCGTGCCGGAGCCGGTGCTCTCCTTCCCGGGGAAGGTCCTCGCCGACGCTGCCTCTGGGCGTCTCTTCATCGCTGATTCGAATCACAATCGCATCGTGGTGGCCTCGCTCACCGATGGGACGATCCTGGACGTGATTGGACACGGGGAGGCCGGATTGCGAGATGGGGATTTCGAGACGGCGCAATTCAATCATCCGCAAGGGATGGCTCTGCGCGGCGACACACTGTACATCGCCGATACGGAGAATCACGCTATTCGCGAAGCGGATTTGAAGGCCCGCACGGTGAGGACGATTGCGGGGACAGGATATCAATTGCGCCGTCTGTTCCATTCGGGAGGGCCAGCGCTTCAGGTGGATTTGAATTCGCCGTGGGATCTCCTCTTTCTGGACGATCGGCTCTACATCGCCATGGCCGGCTCACATCAACTCTGGGTGCTGGATTTGAAGGCGAAGACCGTGATGCCGTATGCGGGGAGTGGATATGAAGGATGCCAAGATGGACCTCTACTGGAGGCGTCGCTTGCTCAACCGAGTGGGCTGACGACCGATGGCCAGCGGCTCTATGTCGCCGATAGCGAGGCGAGCGCCATTCGCGCCGTTGACCTCGATCCGCGCGGGCGCGTGGAGACGCTCGTCGGCGAAGACCTCTTCGTCTTCGGCGATCGCGATGGGCCAAGCTCTCGAGCCCGATTGCAACATCCGCTCGGCGTGGCATTTCACGAGGGCGTCATTTACGTGGCCGACACGTACAACAACAAGATCAAGAAGCTCTTCCCCACCGTGCGGCAGGTCGTCACATTTCTCGGCACTGGGGAAGCCGGATTGCGCGATGGCGAGCGCCCGCTCTTCGATGAGCCCGCGGGAATCAGCGTCGCCAACGGGAAGCTCTACATCGCCGATACGAACAATCACGTCATTCGCGTCGCTGATCTGCAGACGGGACGTGTCGCCACGCTGGAATTGAAGGGCGTGGAGCGGCTGCGTCCGCGTGGGAAGGCGGCTTCCGTCTCCCCCGTGTTGATTGGGCCCGCACAACGGGTGGCAGCGGGTGCGGGAACGCTTACTCTCTCGTTACGCTTACCCAAGGACCATAAGGTGAACGAACAAGCCCCCTCATTGATTTCGCTGCGCGTCGAAGGAGATCCCGTCGTGCGCTTCGATCAGGAGCAGACGACGCTGACGCTTCGCCGTCCAACGTTCCCCATCTCGCTCCCCGTCGTCTTCCGTGAGGGAAAGGGTCGGCTCATCGTCGAATGGACGCTCTACTATTGTCGTTCTGACCTCACCGGCCTCTGCTATTTCACCGAAGCCCGCCAGGAAATCCCCCTTGAGGTTGGATCCGGCGGGACCTCTCCGCGTCTCTCTCTCGCGTATGAAGTGAGGCACTGATGGCCGCGGTGAAGTCTAGAAGGCCGCTCGCCACATTCAGGAAGCGCTCACTTCCTGGATGACGCTGAGGACGCACTGCAGATGGAGGAATCGCCCTTCGTCGGTCTTCGCCGAAAGATCCTCCGTCAACGTTCCAAACCAAGTTGCGTGAGCAGGGCGTCGTTCTCGCGCCACTTCTCGCGAACTTTGACGTAAAGCTCCAGGAAGACCTTTTTCCCGAACAGGAATTCGATCTCTTGGCGGGCGAGCGTGCCGATCTTCTTCAAGCGTTCGCCTCCTTTGCCGATGATGATCGGCTTTTGCGACTCGCGCTCGACCAAGATCACGCAGTGGATGCGGAGCAGGTTCCCCTCCTCTTTGAAGCTCTCCGTATAGACCGCCGTGACATAGGGGATCTCATCGCGCGTGATCATGAGGATCTTCTCGCGCACGATCTCGGCCACCAGGAGCCGTTCGGGTTGATCGGTGATCTCGCCCTCGGGATAATACAAGGGACCTTCCGGGAGATGTTCGAAGAGGCGGCGAAGGAGTAGGTCCACGTTCTCCCCCGTGAGAGCCGAGAGGGGGATGTATTCCTTGAAGTCGTATTCGCGGCGATAGAGATCAATGAGCGGGAGAAGCTGGCGCTTGTCGGCCAGCCGATCAATCTTGTTCAGGAGCAAAAAGGCCGGCTTCTCCGCTCGCTTCACCATCTCTAGCACAAAGCGATCGCCCCCTCCGAAGGGCTCGGTCACATCGATCATCAAGAGCAAAAGGTCCACGTCGGCGATGGCGGCTTCGACAGCGCTCATCATACGTTCGTTCATGCGGTGGATGGGTTTGTGGATCCCTGGCGTGTCCACGAAGATGATTTGCCCTTCCGGACGAGTGAGGATCCCGCGAATGCGCCAGCGCGTGGTTTGCGGTTTGTCCGAGACGGCAGCGATCTTCTGGCCGATGAGCTGATTCAAGAGCGTCGATTTTCCGACGTTCGGTCGGCCGATGAGGGCGACGAATCCGGATTTCGTCGGGCGATCAGCGACGTCTTCTGACATGAGCGATTCACCTCCGGGCAGTCGTCGCATGAGAAATTCCTCCCTCCTCTTCCGGGGAGGGGGAAGGCGGGGGGGGCGGATGAACGCGCACCGTGCGGATACGACGAGCATCGGCATCCACGACCTCGAAGCGGAAGCCCTTATATTCGATGCCCTCGCCGACAGTGGGAAGATGATCCAGATGTTTGAGGATCAATCCGGCCACCGTCGTGAAGTCGTCGCTCTCGATCTCGGTGCGGAAGAAGAGTTCGAGCTTCCGGACGTCGGTCGTCCCTTTGACGAGGAACGTCCCATCGGGTTGAGCGAGGATCTCAGCGGGCTCGGGTTGCCCTTCATCGTGGATCTCCCCGATGATCTCCTCCAGCAGATCCTCCAGCGTGACCAGGCCGGCGATGCCTCCGTATTCGTCCACGACGAGAGCGATATGAAGGCGGGCGCGCTTCATCTCCTGCAACAGCTCGGCCGCGCCTTTGGTCTCTGGCACAAAGTAGGCCGGTCGCATCGCCGCAGTGACTCGCTCATTCCCTCGGCCCGCGAGATAAGCGGCCACAAGATCGCGAAGGACAACGATCCCTTCGATGTCGTCCAAGTGCTCTCGATAGACGGGCAATCGCGAATATCGGGTCTCGACCATTGTACGAAGAGCATCCTCGATGGTCGTCTGCAGAGGAATCGCGACGATGTCGCTTCGAGGGGTCATCACATCGCGGACGCGCCGATCGCCGAGTTCCACGATGGATTGGATGAGCTGCCCTTCGGATTCCTCGATGATGCCTTCTTGTTCTCCCACGTCAATGAACGCTTGGATCTCTTCGCCGGAGCTCTCCTCCTCAGGGGGCTCAGGGGTTCGAGCTTTCGCGGCCTGAAGGGCGCGATAGATGGGATATGCTGGCGGCCAAAAGAGCGCGTAGAAAGCCGAGATCACGGGAAGCAAGCGCAAGAGCATGCGCTCGGGATCGTTCTGGACCAGGAGGCGCGGTAGGAACTGCCGAAACACGCCGACGACGAGGATCATGGCGACGAGACCTGCCGCGAGCGGATGCTCGACCTCCCAACGCTGGAACAGGAAGACGGTGGTGATGGCCAGTAAAACGGTCATCAGGTGCATCCCCATGCTGAGCGTCAGGAGCAGGCGCTGGCGGTTCTCGACGAGTTCTCGAAGCAGGCGAGAGCGAAAGCGACGTTCCTGCTCGACAAGCAGGACGCGCAATTGCACATCGCTGAGCTGCGCCAGCGCGCTCTCGAACGTCGCCAAGAGCACGAGGATCAACAGACAGGTGATGCTCGCGAGAGTCAACATAGGCGCATCGGGAATTCCTTATCGAGGAAGCGTACGTCGAAGGCGGCGTTCCAGTCGGCGCATCTCTCCTTGATCGGTCTCGTGATCGTAACCGCACAGATGCAGCACGCCGTGAATGATCAAATTCCGCAGCTCTCGATCAAGCGAGATGCGCCACCGCGCAGCGTATCGTCGCGCCGTCTCCACCGAGATGATGACGTCACCGAGATACGGCGGTGATCCCGGAACGTCAGGCTCCGTCTCGCCAAAGGGGAAGGAGAGGACATCCGTGGGTCGGTCAATGCCCCGGAATTCCCGATTGAGATGGCGGATCGTTCGATCGCCGACGAATACGATCGCGACCCCATGCCCACTCTTGCCGACGGCGGCCAAGACGCGCTCGGTGAAGCGCGCCAACGCTCGCACGTTCAGACGATATCTCCGTTGACGATTCATCATGAGGACCACGGCTCAGGCAGCACCTCCGTCGAGGATCACTCCATCAGCGTCTTCTTGTTCCTCTCCTCGTAGGCCTTGATGATGGCTTTCACCAGCGGATGACGCACCACGTCCTTCTCCGTGAAATAGACGAATTCGATGCCTTCGATGCCAGAGAGGATCTCACGAGCTTCGACCAATCCCGATCGTTTTCCCGGAGGGAGATCGATTTGGGTGACGTCACCCGTGACGACGACCTTCGAGTCGAGGCCGATGCGCGTCAGGAACATCTTCATCTGTTCCGAGGTCGTGTTTTGCCCTTCGTCGAGGATGATGAACGAATCGCCGAGCGTCCGCCCGCGCATGAACGCGAGGGGCGCGATCTCGATGACGCGTCGTTCCAAGAACCGTTCGACGCGCTCATAATCCATGATGTCGTAGAGCGCATCGTATAGGGGACGGAGGTAAGGATCCACCTTCTCCTGGAGATCGCCGGGGAGAAATCCGAGTTTCTCGCCGGCCTCCACGGCCGGGCGCGTCAGGATGATCCGATTCACCCGCTTGTTCATGAGCATTTGGACGGCCATGGCGACGGCGAGGTACGTCTTTCCCGTTCCCGCTGGCCCAATGGCGAAAACGAAATCGCTGCGTTCCATCGCCTGGATGTATCGGAGTTGGTTCGCCGAGCGGGCCATGACGACCTTCTTGCCCGCCGGGTTCAACGTGCCGATGCGAAAATGTTCCCGCAAGCTGTAAGACCGATCTTCGGCGATCTGTCGGAGGACGAGCTTCAAATCTCGCTCTGAGGGCGGGCGTCCTTCCTCGACGAGCGTGGCGAAGTCATCCAAGAGTCGCTGGAAAGTCTCGATGTCGGCATCCTCGCCATGAATGATGAGGTCACCGCCGCGGGCATCCACACGGACATTCAGGATCGATTCCAGGAGCTTGATATTTTGGTCATTCGGGCCAAAGAGCAATTCTATGCCTTTGGGCGCCACAACGACCTTCTTCAATGCCTTCGTGTCACCTCCTCACGCTGAGATGGTCGAGAGAGTAAGAGTACAGAACCTCGGCATCCGTGTCAATGTGAGGCCTCCGCCTCCGATGATGCGTCGACGAGCAATCCGGCCACCTGCATCAACTCGGCGCGGGGATTCCCCGGATTCAAGCGCTCGAATTCGCGCATCAGCTCTCGCGAGCGTTGATCAATGAGCCGCGGGATGACGACCCTGACCTCGACGTACTGATCGCCGCGCACGTCGCCACGGAGGCTCGGAGCTCCTTGCTCGCGCAATCGGAAGATCTGGCCCGACTGCGTGCCGGGCGGAATGCGGAGCGTGGCCTTCCCCCACAGCGTCGGGACTTCGATCTTCGCGCCAAGGACGGCTTCGGTGATCGTGATCGGGATCGTGCAATAGATATTGTCGCCTTTGCGGACGAAGAACGGATGTGCCTGGACGTTGGTGACGACGTAGAGATCGCCGGGAGGGCCTCCATACCAGCCGGCATCGCCTTTGCCCTCGACGCGAATGCGCGAGCCCGTATCTACGCCCGCCGGAATTTTCACCTCCAGCGATTCTTCGATCGGGATGCGCGTCTCCCCATGGCAGAGTGAGCAAATGGGAGCGCTCCGTCCGGTCCCCTCGCATTGCTCGCAGCACACACTCAGTCGGAGCGGGCCGCGCGATGTCGGACGTCGTCCTGTCCCGCCGCATCGGAAGCAAGTGCCTTGAGGACCCTGAATTTCGCCGCGGCCCTCGCAGCGCGGACACGTCTGACGGCGGGTGACCGTCACGAGGACTGTCGTGCCGCGCAAGGCGCGTTCGAAGCTCAGGGCGACGGGGACTTCAAGGTCTTCCCCGCGCTGCGGCGCCCTCACCCGTTTGCCAGTGGAGGGAGCGAACAACTCTTCGAGAAAGTTGCCGAAGGATTCCTCGGCACTGAAATCGAACCCCTCGAAAATGATATCGGGGGTCGCTCGTCTCTCCCCCTCCTTCGACAGCTCATCCCATCGCCAGCCATATCGGTCGTAGAGGGCACGCTTCTTCGGATCGCTCAAGACATCATAGGCTTCAGTGATCTCTTCGAACTTTCGACGTGCCTCTTCGTCGCCGGGGTTAAGCTCGGGATGGTATTTGCGCGCGAGCTTTTTGTAGGCTCGGGTGATCTCCGCGCGCGTTGCTTCTCGCGTCACGCCGAGGATTTCGTAATAGTCTCGCTTCACCATCGTCTCGGTTCGTGTTTCCGAGATGGAGTATAGGAGCGCCTGGCGGGGAGCGTCAAGGAGAGGGGGGATCGGCGATCTTCACTTCCGCCCCAGGAGCCGGAGGCGCCCGACGAACGCGCGGCGTTGGAGTCCTCCGAGAGCGAGGAATTGCGGCGAATCCACGTTGTTGTTCACGGTCGAAGCGTTGGGATGATTCGTCACATTATTGACGCCGGCGCGTAGGGCCCACTGCAAGCCGAAGAGCTGAAATCGCCGCTCGACGTGAAGGTTGAGGGAGAAATACGTGGGAAGCCGTCGTCGGTTCGGCGGCTCCACGAGTCGCTGCTCCTCGTTGACGACGATGAACGGATAGCCATCGCGCCATTCCAACGCGCATGCGAGAGCGAAGCGCTTGGGCAGCGGCATCCATCCCCAAAGGAGGAAACGATTCGGCGTATCCCACGACAACGGTCCATCCGCTTGCGGGCCGAGTATGAGCGTCTCCGGGGTGAAATCGAGCACCGCGTTGGAACGGGCGCGCGAACGCGCGTAGGAGGCGAAGAGTGTGGCGGATTCCCACAGGTTCCATCGGAGCGCTCCGTGAAGCGCATCGTAGCGATCTCGCTTCACATCGCGAAGCTCGATGAGGCGAACGTTCGTCGTCGAGAGATCGAGGGGAGATCTCATCTCACGCCCTGGTGAGATCACGGCGTTCTCGGTCATCGGGACGTAAGCCCATCCGCGAAATCCCCGCTTTTGCAAGAACTCGAAGGAGAGGAAGAGCCCCGTCGAGATCTGTCGCTCGATGCCGAGGCTCCAAATCAGCGCGCCCGATGGAGCGAGAGCACGAGCATCCGCTCGAAAGACGGTCTCCGTGGATTTCCCCAGGCGGTCTTCGGCCTCATGCCAGACATCCCATCGTCGTCCGGCCAGAGGACGCAGCAGGAGCTCTAAATTCGTGGCGTCATGAAAGAGGCCGATCCCTCCGACGAGTTTGGTCCGCCGATCAGCAGTGAGCAGATAGCTCGCCGTCGCGCGCGGCGACCATCGCGTTGCGCCGAGAGCGGAATCCCAATCGAACCGAAGACCGATTTCGAGCACTCCCCGCGGAGAGAGGAACCACCGATCCTGCCCATAGAGTCCCACCTCGATATTCGTCATTCGTGCGTCAATGGGCGTATTGAACTGTACCGTTCGCACCCGCGTCCCATCGTGTCGAAAGATGACGATGGGGCGGCGCTGCGCATGCTCCCGCGCCCCGAGGTGATGCCACTCCACGCCGAGCTTCACTTCGTGTCGCCAGCGTCTGTGGAAGGAGGGGAGTGTGAGATTCACGATCCCCTGCCAACGGTGCGCTCGGCTCTCTCGCATTCGGAAGAAGTTGCCGCGCGGGCCTTCAGGGAAGAGGAGATACGGTGCGTCTCCCCACGGACGTTCAGAGTGGCGAAAGTACATCGCGCCCACGCCGTATTCGAGAGAGAGACCGTTGGGCCGATAGATCTGCCCTTTCAGCGTGAGGAGATCGACCTCGTGAGTGAGGCGGCGCGTCGCCTCGCGCGGGATGAAGCGCGAGAGTCCGTCATAGGGCGAGCGGAAGCGATTGAGGAGAACCGTGAACGTCAGCAAGTGCGTCGAGGTGAGATTCGCCTGCACCTTTGCGAGGTCACTCCATCGCCAGACATGGTTGCGATCGGCGTCATGTGGCAGCTCCTCGACGATGGCGACATCGTATTCTCCCTCGAAGGCGTTATAAAACCACGCTCGCTTCTTTCGAAGTGGTCCCGAAAAAGTCACCCGCGGCGTCCAGCCATCCACGTGAATCCCCTTGCGCTTTTGGACGGAGGGGATGAAATCGGTGGCCGAGAAGCGGAACCGATCGTCCCCCATCAACGTGGAGAGAGCGAGCACGCCACCAGAGCCTCTCCCATATTCGGCCGAGTATCGGCTGCTGTGGATTTGAGCCTCGCCGATGGCATCTACGCTCACGCGCGCGTCGAAGCGTCCCGTCATCGGATGCGTGACCGTGAAACCATCGAGCGTCGCGAGAGTTTGCGTTTCGGCCGAGCCCGCGATGTGGAGATTTCCGAAGGCATCCTGGACGACGTTCGGGAGCAGGGCGAGCGAATAGCGCAGATCGCGCATGACGGGCGTCGGAAGCATGGTGATCTCCAGGGCGCTCAACTCCGCGCGCGCGGTCGTTCGCCATGGATCGAGCGTCGAGGGGGAAGGCGTCACCTCGACGACTTCGACGAACTCCTGCTGCCGCGGCAAGACGATCTCCACGGCGGCGTTCTCGGGAAGACGAACATCCGGCACCGTGATGACATAAAAGCGCTCTTTCTCAACGCGGAGGCGGTACATTCCGGCCGCGAGATCGGAGAAGGTGAATCGTCCTACCGAATCGGTCTCCGCTTCACGAATGATGCTCCCGTCCCCCCGCTCAAGTACCACGCGCGCCCCCGGGATTGGTCGGCCGTTCTCATCCACGACGGCGACGCTCAGATGCGTTTGGGAGAAGGAAGGGCGTTCTCTCCCCCATGCCGAAGCCCACAGGCAAAAGAGCGAAAGGAGAACGAACCCTGTTCCTCGCAGCGTCCGAAGCGCAGAGGTCCAGAAGAGGGACGAGCACTTCATCACGGCTATGCGGTCAATCGTGCGAGAACATGCTGCTGAATGTATCGCACGCTCTTCTCCGCGTGTTCGCGCACGCGCGAATCGGTGCACCTCGTCGGCTCCGGATCGTGGAGGCGATGCACGTCCAGTCCTTCGCGGCGCAATGCCTCGCGACCAGTCGGCGGAATCTCATCGGGCAATTCGATCCCGCACATAATGGCAAACGCAAGCGTCCATGCGCGCGCGACGTTGGAAAGGTTATAACCTCCACCCCCGAGCGCGACCCAGGGCAGACCAAAGCTCTTCAATCGTCGGACGACGCGGGCGTATCCGTGCGTCGTCAACCGCAAATCCGTCAGCGGATCGGTCGCGAAGCTGTCCACGCCAAGTTGCGTGACCAGGATGTCTGGCCGATAGAGGGCGATGAGCGGCGGGACGATCTCTTCAAAGGCCCAGACGTAGGTTTCATCGTCCGTCCCCGGATAGAGCGGGATGTTCACCGAATAGCCGTACCCGGCGTCCCTTCCCAATTCTTCGACGAATCCGGTCCCGGGGAAGAGGAAACGACCATCCTCGTGCAGCGAGATGGTGAGCACCTGATCGGTATCGTAAAAGGCCAACTGCACGCCGTCGCCGTGATGCGCATCAATGTCCACGTAAACGACGCGATGGCCGCGCTTGAGCAACCACTTGATCGCGATGACAGGATCGTCGAGATAACAAAAGCCCGACGCTCGATTGGGCAGTGCATGATGCAGACCGCCGGCGACGCTGAAGGCAACAGGCGTCTCCCGCGCCTCCACGAGCCGCGCGGCCTCCAGCGATGAGCCTGTGATCAGTAGCGCCAGGCGATACAAGCCGGGGAAGATCGGATTGTCGCCCGGCCCCAGGCCATAAGCATAGGGATTGCTCGGGTAGATTCCTTGTTCCAAAGCGCGAAGGACGGCCAAGTAATCCTCCGTGTGGAAGGAGCGCGCATCCTCTTCGGTGGCTGGCTTC
This sequence comes from Blastocatellia bacterium, assembly GCA_025055075.1. NCBI lineage: Bacteria > Pseudomonadati > Acidobacteriota > Blastocatellia > Blastocatellia bacterium. Next base: position 51,209 of record JANWYV010000004.1, on the reverse strand, counting down.
GGCTCAATGAGCGCCACGTCCGGATCCTCGAAGACGCCATAGGCCGCGAGCAATTCGTAGACGAGGCGCAATCGCCGCATCTTCAGTGGATGCGTGAGTCCGTAGTCGTAGCGGGCGAATTCTTCGCTGTAGAGAAAGACGGCTTTGGGCATCGTTCCCTCCTTGCCGGATGCGGCGTTCATGGATCATAGGCCGGCGCTGGAGCTTCGAGACGCGCCGAGGGCGCGCGCCAGCGGAAATATCGCCAGATGACAACGAGCATACCGAATGCCAGGATGAGAAGCAGGGCGTCCGTTCCCGCGAGCGTCCAGTTCCCGGTGCGGGCGTGTCGCGGCAACAGCAACGCGAGCGAGGTCATCGTCGTCGCGATCATGAAGACCGCCGGAAGTGCGGTGAACCAGACCTTCCGAGCATGTTTGAAGAGCCAAGCGGTCGCCGTGAGGAGCGTCAGCGCGGCGAGCAATTGATTCGCCGATCCGAAGACGGGCCAAATCGCTTGATAGGCGTTCGTGAACGTCAACGAGGCAATTCCGCTCAGCGCGATCAGTGAGTTTATCACTCGGTTGCGCAAAAAGGCCGGCGGAGCTGAGAAGACGGCTGTCCAGAGCTCTTCGAGGAGATAGCGCGTCAAGCGGACGAGCGTATCCACAGTCGTCAGCAGGAAGCCTTCGAGCATCAAGATCCCGAAGATCGTCCCGTAGATCGCCGGAATCTCCAATCCCACGTGGAGCATCTTCCCGACGGCGACGGCGAAGGCCAGCGGAGCATTTCCCGCTTTCACGCGCCCGGATTCATCCATCGGCCATACCAGCGTCTTGTATTCGTCGAAACTCAGTGCTCCCAGGATGATGAGCGTCACGCAGATCCCTAGCAGGGCCTCTAACAGCATCCCTCCATAGCCGATGATCGGCGCGTCTTTTTCCGAAGCCAATTGCTTACAGGTCGTTCCTCCAGCGATCAGGGCGTGTGCTCCCGAGCACGCGCCGCAGGCGATGGTCACGAAGAGGAAAGGCCACGCCCAGCCTAAAGCCGCCGTGCTCTCGCTCGTCAGATGCACGACCGGCGCGTTCATCGTCACTCCGTGCCACCCGCCGCCGATCACGCCGATGACCATCGCCGCCAATCCGATGTACAGCAAATGCACGTTCACGAAATCGCGGGGCTGCAACACGAGCCAGACGGGGATCCACGCGGCCACGAAGACATAGCCGCAGATGATGAGCATCCACGTCGTCGGCGAAAGGGTGATCGGAGCCTGAAGTCCGACCCAGACCGAGAGGGCGCAGATCAGCAGCGCCAATACGCTCATCCAGCGGGTGCGCACGCGCCGCTTGTAGAGCAACCATCCCACCACCGGTGCGAGAGCCGTGATAATGACGACAGAGGTCGAAGCGATGCCGCCGATCTTCGCATAAACGATGCCGTCCTTCACCGTCGTCTTGATGAGCGTTTGTTCGGATCCCAGTCCCAGTTCGCGCGCGGGATATAGAGAGGTCAGCGCCACCGCCGTCAATTGCAGGAACGCCGCCGCGACGAGAATGCAGAGCAAGATAGCGAAGGCGGCGAAGAAAACGAATCCCTCCTTTCCAAGAGTTCGTCGAGCGACTTCGGCGACCGAACGCCCACCTTCGCGCACGCTCACAAAAAGCGCGATGAAATCATGGACGGCGCCGATGAAGATCACCCCGATGATGATCCAGAGCCAAGCGGGGAGGAACCCATACATGACAGCGAGCGTCGGTCCCACGATCGGTCCGGCCGCCGCGATGGAGGCAAAGTGATGACCGAAGAGAACTGGCGCCCGCGTGGGGACGAAATCCACGCCATCATTGATGCTCATCGCTGGTGTCGGACGCCGCGGATCTATCCCTGCCCATCGCGCCACGAACCGCCCGTAGAGGAAGTACCCTCCGAGCAAGGCCAAGAGCGACAGTCCCATCAACGCGCCGATGTTCATGCCTTGTCCCCTCCGCGAAGAGATCTCGTCATCCGCGCTCCTCCGAGACTCATCGTCCAGTCCACACCGGCTCTCGTTTCTCCAGAAAGGCGCGAATGCCTTCGCGCGCATCTTCGGTCGCCATCAGCTCGTCCAAATACAGGCGTTCAACGGCGCGCAGCGCTGTCCGCGGATCGAGCGATCGTCCATAGCGGAGCGCTCGTTTCGCGAAGGTGAGCGCGATTGGACTCTTCCGCAAGAGATCATCGAGGAGTGCTTCGACTGCCGTCGCCAGCTCTTCATCTGGGACAGCGCGCGTGATCAAGCCCATCGCTTCCGCATCGCGCGCCGAAAACGTTCTGCCCGTTAGGATCACCTCCGCCGCGCGGCGTGGCCCTATGAGTTGCGGGAGCAGCACGGCGGCGACCGGCGGGAAACAGCCGAGTTGAATCTCCGGCTGCCCGAAGCGCGCGCCCTCGCCCGCGAGCACGAAGTCGCAACTGATGGCGAGTTCCATCCCTCCCCCCAGGCAATGCCCACGAACGACGGCGATCGAAAGGGCCTCCAGCTCCAGGAGTCGAACGATCGCGCGATGCAGCTCCGCGAGCATCTGCTCGACACGCTCCGGCACGTGATCGCTCACGTCTGCGCCAGCGGAGAACGCCCGCTCGATCCCGCTCTGCAGAAGTACGAGGCGGACGCCCGCGTTCACCTGTTCGAGCGCTCGATTGAGTTCCTGCAGCATGGGGATATTGAGGATATTGAGCGGCGGCCGATTCAAAGTGAGCTTCAGTACGGAGCCCGCGCGTTCGACGAGGACCGTCGGTTCAAACATCGTGCTCTTCCCCCTTCAAAATTCGCGTTTGAACAGGCCGCGCTCGACGGAGAGCCGCTGCGGACCGGTGAGCAGTAGTGAAATCGTCGCGGCCAAGAGCGCCAATGGGAACTCGAAACCACCTGGCCCCGTCAACCCGTGCTGCAGATGGACGAGCAAGATGGCCATGAGCATGTTGATCGCGAGCAGAAGAGCTGCCCAGCGCGTGAAGAGACCAATGAGCAGAGCGATTCCTCCTAGGAATTCGACGAGGGCGACGACGAGGGCGGAGATATTGGGAAGCGGGACGCCGAGCGATTCCAAATATTGCCCGAACCCCGTGAGCCCACCAAAGAGCTTCTGCCGGCCGTGAGCGATGAAGATTACTCCCACAGCGATGCGGAGGAAAAGCGCCGACCATTCGCTATATCGCGAGAGGCCTTGAGCCAGCATAACTCCTCCTCACCCCCGGTTTTTTCCAACCGATGCGGCCCCATTTTACTTCAGGCGGCCGTGGAGAAGCAATCTTCCCCTCGCTCTCGCACGCAAGCGCCAATGCTATAATTCGTCGCGTCGTGGCGCGACGAGTGGCGAGCGATGGTGTGCGCGTGCTCATGCTGGCGTCGGGCGCGACCGTAGCCTTGTGGTTCGTGCCCTTTGCGGAAGTCATCGTGTATCCCATCCGACTCTTTGTGACGATCGTGCACGAGGCGGCGCACGCGCTGGCCGCTTTGGCGACCGGAGGCAGCGTGGTGTACATGCACATCCGTCCGGATGGCAGCGGAGTGACGGCCACGCGCGGAGGTCTAGCGCCGCTCATCTCCAGCGCCGGATATGTCGGGGCGATGCTCTATGGCAGCGCGCTCTTGGCGTGGTGCCGGCGACCCCGTCGCGCCCAGATCGCTCTTTGGGCGACGGCTCTTCTGATGGCGGTGATGACGCTCGCTTTCATTCGTCCAATCCTGAGCTTCGGATTCCTCGTCGGCGCGGCATGGAGCATACTGCTGAGCTTCGCTGCTGGGATCGCGTCGCTCCGTATCGCGCAATTCCTCGTCGGATTTCTGGCCGTGCAGAGTTGTTTGAACGCGCTCTTCGATCTGAAGCACCTTTTCCTCCTCTCGGCGACGGAAGTGCCGACCGACGCCCTCGCCATGCAAGAGTTGACTCGAATTCCGGCCCTCGTGTGGGCGCTGCTTTGGAGCGGCCTCTCGATCGGCATTCTCGTCGTCGTCCTCCGACGATATGGTCGGGCGGGGCGCTGAGGGAAGATGTCGCCGAGCGTCGTCTTCGTGTTGCCCATCGGTGAGTGGGGGGGAGCTGAGTCGGTGTTCTTCGAGATCTTCCGCGGACTCGATCGGCGATGTTTCACCCCTCGCGTCGTTTTCCTGAGAGATGGGCCGTTCGTGCGAGAGGTCGAAGAGCAAGGAGTCTTCGTGCATCGGCAACCGATCACCCGGTTGCGCGATCCTCTCAATTATGGAGGCACGATCCGCGCGCTTCGGGAACGGCTACAGAAATGGCGCGCGCGGCTTGTCGTCAGCTCGCACGGATATGGCCATCTCTATGGCGGTGTCGCGGCCTGGCTCGCACGCGTTCCCGCTCTCTGGTGGCAGCACGGGATCGCCTCATCGCGTCATCTCGTGGATCGCATCGCCGTGCGCGTTCCGGCTCGCGTCGTCGTGACGAGTTCGCATTTCGCCGCTGACGCGCATCGTCGAGCGTTCGGAGCGCAGCGAACGCCGTTGCGGGTGATCCATCCCGGGGTAGATGTTGAGCGGTTTCGGTCCCCCGATCCGCAGCGGCTCGCGCGACTGAGAGAAGAGCTGAACTTGGGACGATTTCGTCATCTGGTCAGCGCCGTTGGCCGATTGGAGCCGGGAAAAGGATACGACTTCTTCCTCCGCGCCGCGCAATTGGTCAGCGAGCGTATGCCGGATGTGGGATTCCTGATTGTGGGAGAGGAGATGAAAGGAGCGTCCTCCGGCTATGGCACGGCTTTGCGTGCCTTGACCGTGACTTTAGGCCTCGGTGCGCGGGTCGTGTTCGCCGGCTTCCGGCGTGAGATCCCGGAGGTGCTCGCAGCGAGCGATCTCCTCGTGCATGCGGCGACGCGACCGGAATCGTTCGGTCTCATCTTATGCGAAGCGATGGCCGCGGGGCGGCCGGTGATCGCCACGAACCTCGGCGGTGCGCGAGAGATCGTCGTCTCGGGAGAAACGGGGTGGCTCGTCCCACCCGCCGATCCGAGCGCACTGGCCGAGGCCATCTGCGCGCTCCTCGGAGATGCCGAGCGACGACGCGCCATGGGGCGAGCGGCCGAGCGCCGCGTGCGCGCATATTTCGAAGCGCGTCGGATGGTCGAGCAATTCGAGCATCTGCTTGGCGAATTGCTTGAGAGCGGCTGACGAAAACGTTTCACGAAGGCGGGCGCGAATCTCGGCGCGGGAAGCGACCATCTCCCAAGGTCCTCCCCCGAAGGAAGCTTCGGAATGTCTATTGTCGGAGTGGATCGAAAGCGTGTATCCTTCTCGCCGTCATGAGCGGAGAGACAGTGGTCTCTCCGCGGTGAAGGACGACATATGTGGCGCGAGTGGGCTATTCTGTGGCGGCACGAGAAGCTCATCCACCTCTCGCTCGTTGGAGCGATCCTCATCGGATTCGTCTTGGCGCCGATCAAGGATCGTTATCCTTCGCCCGCGAGCTACTTCCTCTTCGACATTCTCTTCGCGCTCGCGCTTTTCTTCTGGGCGACGACGCGCGTTCGCCGTGGGCGCGGACTCTTGCCGGCGACTCCCGTGACGAAGATCTTACTCATCTTCTTCGCGCTGTGCGCGATGTATGCGCTCTTTCCGGGAATTCCTCTCCCAATCGGGCTGGCGGCGTTCCGCGGCTGGTGTTTCTTCAGTCTCGCTTATCTGCTCGGCTATGACATCACGCGCTCGGGGCGGCACGTGCGCGCCTATCTGCTGATTGTGATCTTGCTATCTGTGCTCGCCGGCCTATATGGCATCTACCAGTATGTGGCCGGCATTGAGAGCGCGATTCCCGATGATGAACTCGCCGCCGAACGACATCGTTTCGCGACGTATGTCACGCCGACGGGCGAAGTGGAGTTTCGCATCTTCTCGACCTTCGTCTCGGCCGGAGCGTTCGGTTCGATGATGGCGTATGCTTCGGCGCTCGCTCTCATCCTCTCGTTGGATCGGGAGATCACTCCCTCTGTGCGCTTCTTCCTGCGATTAGGGATCGTGCCGATGATGACGAGCTTAGTCCTGACGGGGACGCGGGCGGCCCTGGTGATGGTCCTCATCGGCTTGGTCCTCCTGTGGTGGCATCGGCGATCGGTGCGCGTTTATTTGGTCGCGATGGTGCTCCTCTCGCTCGGGATGCGAGTGGGGATAGATTTGACCGAGGGGCGGGCTGCGGAGCGCTTCGCCAGTTTGGCCGACGTCGGTTTGATCCTGGGAAGGGTATCGAACCCTCTGCACGCGGGATTTCAGGCGCTGCTTGACGCGCCGTGGGGGCATGGGCTTGGGCGGACTGGTCATGGTGTGCCTTTCTTCATGGGGCGGTGGTATCCGACATTTCATCCCATCTTCGCCGATGGGGATTTCGGGCGTATTTTGGTCGAGATGGGCGTCATCGGACTGGTGATGCTCGCCCTGCTTTTGGGAACGGCGCTGCGAAGCGCCTGGCGCGCCCTGCAACGATTGAAGGGGACTCCCGATGAGGAGATCGCGCTCGCCATCGTGTGCGGTGCGTTCATGGTCGGTGCGGGGACACTCGTTGGATCCCCGTTGCTGAGTATCCCGCATGGGATGCTCTGGTGGTTCTTCCTCGGAGCTGTCCTGAAGCTCGCCGATCTCGAACGCCGACGGCAGCGAGCGTGGTGGCACGCCTGGAGCGAGGTCCTCGTTCCCATTGAGGCAGCCGACCATGCGGTTTCTCGAACGCCAGCACGACATCCTTGGAACGCGCGGAGGCGATGAGGATCGCGCTGCTCGTTCATGACTACGATCATCGCGTGGGCCATGGCCGATACGTCATCGAGCTGGCCGAGCGCTTCAGTCGCGAGCACGAGGTGCACGTCTTCGCCAATCGTTTCGCGAGCGTGCCGAACGCGCGCGTTCGATGCCATCATGTCCCGGCGCTGCGAGCGACGGCGATGACGACGATCCTCACGTTCCCTTTCGGAAGCTGGTGGCACGTGCGCGGGGCATTCGACGTCGTTCATGGACAAGGGCTCTGCGCGTTCGCGCTCGATGTCGCGACGGCTCACATCTGTCAGTGGGCGTGGTTGGGGGCCCTTCGAGAGCGAGACGGACGGCTGAGCGCGCGGCATTGGCTCTTCCGCGAAGTAGTCGGTCGTTGGGAGCGCGCGCTCTATCACCCTTCGCGCACGGGATGGGTGATCGCCGTCTCCGAGAAGGTGCGCCTCGAGTTGGAGCACCATTATGCTCGGCGCGAGCGCGTCGTGGTGATTCGTCCCGGCGTTGACCTTGAGCGCTTCCATCCGGGGCGACGTCGTCGAGCGCGCGCGCAGGTGCGCCGAGCCTTGGGATACGCGGAGCGGGATTTCCTGCTTCTCTACGTAGGGGACTTGCGGAAGGGAGCCGCGGAGGCGTTGCGCGCGCTGGCTCTCGTGCCGGATGCGCAGCTTCTCCTGATCTCCCGCTCGCCCATCCATCGGTATCGAGCGTTGGCTCGGCGTCTTGGCGTCGGCGAACGCGCGCGGTTTCTCGCCTATACCGATCGCATCGAAGACTATTACGCTGCGAGCGATGCGCTCCTGTTCCCAACGGCCTACGATGCGCACGGAATGGTCATTTGGGAAGCCATGGCTTCCGAACTTCCGGTGATCACCACGCGAGCGGCCGGTGCAGCCGAGATCATCACGCACCTCGAGGATGGAGTCCTCGTCGAGGACGCGCGGAACGTTCGCGCTATTGCTCATTACGTGCGCTGGCTTCGAGAAGATGCCGCGCTACGTGAAGCGATGGGTTGTCGAGCGCGCGAGCGCGTCCGGGCGTTCTCGTGGGATCGCGCGGCGCATGAGACGCTCCGCGTGTACGAACAAGCGAGGAAAGGGGCGTGAGGGAAATCGTCGCGTCAGCATCCTCTGAAGGACAGTCGCGCCTCCCTTCCTCCTCGGAGCGCGCCAAGGTGGAGATCATCTTTCTCGTGAATGGGGAGCCGGAGGGAGCTGTTGCTGAACGCGCGCATCAATTTGCCTCTCGGCTCGACTTGCCCTGTCGCCGAATGGTGCTCTATCGCGGTCGGCAGAAAGTGCGCGCCGTCTTTCGCTTCCTGTGGGCGCTCTTTCGGTGGCGCCCACGGGTCGTGTATGTCATGGACATGGCGGCCTCGGGGGTCATGGCCGCGATCGTGTATAAGACGGCGACTCGTGCGCGCGTGATCATTGACACGGGCGATGTCATCTCCGCCCTTGCGCGCACACTGGGACGTGGATGGGTGGGGCAGCGGCTGACGGAGCTTTTGGAATGTCTCTCGGTGCGCGTGGCCGATCTTCTCGTCGTGCGCGGTCATGGCCATCGAGAATGGCTTGCTCGACACGGCATCACGCGCGTTGAGGTGATCCCCGATGGCGTGGATACACGCGTGTTCCGCCCGCTGTCGGTCGAATCCTTGCGGCGACGCTTGAACATGGAAGGGAAGCTCGTCGTCGGCGTCGTCGGCTCATTGCATTGGAGTCCGCGCATGGGGTTCTGCTATGGATGGGAACTCATCGAAGCACTCGCGCGCGCGAGGGACGTACCACTTGTTGGCGTGATCGTGGGCGATGGATCGGGATTGCCCATATTGAAGGAACGGGCGCGCGCCGCCGGCGTCGCTGATCGCGTGCACTTCATAGGACGCGTGCCGCTCGAGCAGTTGCCGGCGTACATCAATCTCATGGACGTATGCCTCTCGACGCAGACGAACGATCTCGTCGGCGAGACCCGCACGACGGGGAAACTCCCGCTCTATCTCGCCTGTGGCCGATTCGTCGTGGCCAGTCGCGTGGGCGAGGCAGCGCGACTTCTCCCCGACGAGATGTTGCTCCCGTATGAGGGGCGTGACCAGTACGTGGAGGCGCTGGCCGAGCGCCTGCGATGGCTCGCTCACCATCCGCAAGTGCTGGAACTGGGGCAGGCCAATGTCGCGCTCGCGCGTCAGCATTTCGAGTATGCTGTGTTGGTCCCCCGCTTGCGCTCAATCCTCGAGCGAGTGCTCAGCGAAGAGTGATGCGTGTCCTTTTGATCCCCGATCTGAACGTGGAGGGCTGGCGCAGTATGGCGCTATATGCGGATCAACTGCGACGGTGGTTGCCGCGGGTTGCACCGGACTGGGATTTCGTGGTCGCGCGCTTGCCCGTGCCGGCCTGGGGACGCATGCCTTTCTTTCGATTTCCTGCGCGGTATTTGGCCTTCCCCTGGAGCGTCGCGCAAGCCTCACGGCAGAGGGAGGCGGACCTGCATCACATCCTCGATCATTCGTACGCCCATGTGGGCCGATGGCTCGACCGACGACGCACGATCATCACGGTGCACGATCTCTATCCGTGGCATCTCCTGAGCGCAGGAGAGCGAAGCCCGCGCGCTCGTGCTCGAAACGTCGTGTTGCGATGGGTTCTGGCCGCTCTTCGGGAGAGCGCGTATGTGATCGCCGATTCCGAATTCACGAAGAGCGAGCTGATGCAGTGGCTCAACTATCCCGAGGATCGAATCACGGTCATCCCCCTGGGAGGGGATCATGTGAGCGCTCGTCCGATGAGCGAGAGCGAGGCGGCGGAGCTTCGCGATCATCTCGGTATTCCACGCGGCGCGCGCATCGTCCTGCATGTGGGGAGCTGTGAGGAGCGGAAGAACATCCCGACCTTGCTGCGGGCGTTCGTTCGTCTTCGAGCGTTGGTGGGCGAAGAGCTTCATCTCGTCCAAGTGGGAGGGCGATTCGCGTCCGCTCATTGGGAGATGATTCGGCGGTGGAGGATCGCTCGATGCGTTCGGCAATTCTCCAATCTCCCGTGGGAGACTCTTGCGATGGTCTATCAATCGGCAGCGCTCTTGCTCTTCCCTTCGACGTACGAGGGCTTCGGCCTGCCAGTCCTTGAAGCGATGCGCCTCGGAGTGCCCGTCGTGGCGCTCGCCGCCGGTGCGGTACCGGAGGTGCTCGGAGACGCCGGCATACTAGTGCGCGACGACGACGCGGAGGCATTGGCCGAGGCGGCTGCGCGGGTGCTCGAAGATGCGCAGATGCGCGAGGAGCTGGTGAAAAAAGCTCGAGACCGAGCCCGTGCGTTCACTTGGGAGCAGACGGCGCGTCGGGTGCTCGATGCCTATCGCGCGCTCGCGGAATCATTGGAGACGTGAAGGATCAGATTCTCCACGTGAGCACGGGAGCGGAGTTGGGCGGAGCGGAACGCGTCTTATTGGACCTCGCGCGCTCGCTCGATCGGGAGCGATTTCGCGTCCATGTCGTGGTGCCGCGCCGCGGCCGACTCGCGGAGGCATTAGAAGAAGTTGGCATCTCCCCGCTCCTTGTGAGTTATTGGGGGAGGGGGCATCGTCTCGGACGATACAGTTCATGGCGCGAATATGTCAGCGCTCTGCGGTCGCTCCCGCACATCAGAAGGGCAGTGATCGAACTAGCGCGCTTCGTGAATGAGGCGCCAGTCGCATTGATCCACGCGCATGGCCTCAAGGCACAGATATTCAGCGTTGCGCTCGCTCCGCTTGTTCGCGCGCGCTTGGTCTGGCACGTGCACGATTTCCTTCGGCGTCGCCGGATCTGGCCTTTCTTTCGCATCCTCAGCCGGATCGTCCCGGATGTCGTTCTCGTCCCTTCCCACGCTGTCGCCAACGAGTTCTCCGCTCAACCGAACATCTTGGTCATCCCTAACGGCGTTGATCTGCGAGAGTTTTCTCCTGCCTCGTCGAAGCGGGCGGAGGGACGACTCCGCGTAGGGATGATCGGAGCGCTTGCGCCGTGGAAGGGACAGCACGTGTTCCTCCAGGCCGCCGAGCGGGTGAGTCGAGTGCTGTCCGAAGTGGAATTCCTCATTGTTGGGGACGAGATTTACGACACGACGGGGCACGAAGGGTTCCGGAGAGAATTGGAACGCGAAGTCGTCAGGCGGCAGCTCTCCTCACGCGTTCGGTTCCTCGGATTTCGCGCGGATGTCGCAACGATCCTGCGGGAACTAGATCTTGTGGTCCATTGCTCACTAGAGCCGGAGCCTTTCGGGCGCGTCCTCATCGAAGCCATGGCCTGTGGCCTCCCGGTCATCGCGTCGCGCGGGGGGGCAACCGAGGAGATCGTGCGAGAAGGGGAGACGGGCCTTCTCGTCCCGCGGGGAGAGGTCTTGCCTTTAGCCGACGCCATGCTCGCGCTTCTTCAAGATGCGGCGTGGCGCGCGCGCTTGGGACGCGCCGCGCGGATGTGGGTGGAGCGCACCTTCGATCTGCGCGAGCAGACGCGGCGCGTCGAAGCCCTCTATGACGCGCTCCTCTCTCGAGGGCGAGAACGCGCTCGTTCGAGCAGAGCGATCACCTCTTCGTCTCGCAGATCGCGAAAGTCCTCGTAGAAGTCTGCGACGGCGAAGACCTCTGTCTCTCGAGCGATGAGGCAAATCAGCTCATCCACATGCGGCTCGATCGAGCGCAGTGTCGAGAGGGGGCTGACGGGAACGGCGACCACGAGTCGTGCCGGAGCATCTTTCTTCACGCTCTCGATGGCGGCGAGCATCGTGTATCCGGTGGCCAGACCATCATCCACGAGGATCACGGGACGCCCCTTCACTCTCGGAGGCGGACGATCACCGCGATAGCGCGCCACGCGACGCCGGACTTCAGCGAGAACGTCCGCAGCGATCTCGCGGATCTCTTCCTCTCTCAAATCGAGGGCGCGGACGAGCACCGAATTGAGATACATCGTCCCATCCTCGGCGATGGCGCCAAAGCCAGCCTCCGGATTGAACGGGATGGGCAACTTGCGTGGAGCGATGACGTCTAACTCGGCCTGAAGGGCATCGGCAATGGGCGCGCCTACGACGACGCCTCCGCGGGCGATCCCTAAAACGAGAGTCTCGCTGTCGCGATACGCGAGCAGTCGAGCGGCGAGCTGATGCCCAGCCTCTGTGCGATCGCGAAAGCGCCTGCGCTCGGTCCCGTGGTCCATGCGTCCCCTCGGCGAGGGAAATTCTACCACGCGAGCGAAAAGGGCCAAGAGTCAGGCCGCGATTTCCTTCTCGTTCGTGTATAATCTTTTCCTCGCGTATGGCGAGGATGAGGGGATCGGGCATGATACCGCGTCATTGACGAAGCGGCTCAAATCTCTTTTGAGGAGGAGGTCGTATGAAGCGAAACATTTGGATGGCGCTCGTCGTGAGCCTGGCCATGAGCCTGGCGATGATGGGACCAACGAGCTGGCTCCTCGCTCAGGAAGTCACGGTCGTGGGCGAGATCGTAGATTGGAATTGCTACACGAAGGATGCCAAGAATAAAGGCGCGGCGCATCGAGCCTGCGCGATCAACTGCGCCAAGGCTGGCGCCCCACTGGGCGTCGTGGATGAGAAGACAGGGGAGCTATACAAACTAGCGGGCGAAGCATGGACGGCGAATAAGAATGAGAAGCTGATCCCCTTCGTCGCCGAGCGGGTGACCATCAAGGGGAAGGTCGAGAAGAAAGAGGGCGTGAAGGTCCTCACGATCCTCTCCGTCGAAAAGGCGAAGTGACTTTCTCTTCTCCGATGTAGCTTCAAAGCGGCATCCCCCAACAGGGGTGTCGAAAAGGTGAGGTGTGGCCTCTTGACAGAGGCAGGAGCTTTCTATAGCCTAACTCCTTTTGCATGGAGATCATGAGGTGAAGCGGGGGAATGTTCGACGCGCTTTCGGAGAAGCTGCGGAAGGTCCTTCGTGACCTGCGGGGTCATGGGAAATTGACTGAAGCCGATGTCGAGGCAGCGTTGCGGGAGATTCGGCTGGCGCTGCTTGAGGCGGACGTGCATTTCCGCGTCGTAAAGCAATTCATCGAGCGCGTGCGGGAGAAGGCGCTCGGGCAGGAAGTGTTCGCCTCTCTCTCTCCGGCACAGCAGGTCATCAAGATCGTCTACGATGAATTGACGGAGATGCTCGGGGGAACGTCCACGCGGCTGCTCCTGACCTCACGCCTTCCCAATATCATCTTGCTCGTCGGATTGCAGGGATCGGGGAAAACGACGACGGCCGGGAAGCTGGCGCGGTATTTGGCCGCACAGGGGCGAAATCCGTTGCTCGTGTCCGCGGATGTGTATCGGCCAGCGGCGCGCGAGCAATTGGCCGTGATCGCTCGAGAGATTCGCCGTCCTTTTTTCGATGATCCTTCGGTGACCGATCCGGTGGAGATATGTCGACGCGCGCGCCGTCACGCGGAGCTGACGGGATTCGATCCTGTGATCGTGGATACGGCGGGACGATTGCATGTGGATGAGGAGTTAATGGTGGAGCTGGAGGCGATCAAGCGAGAGACGAAACCGGTCGAAATCCTGTTGGTCGCCGATGCCATGACCGGACAAGATGCTGTGCGCAGCGCCGAGGTATTCCATCAGCGGATTGGTCTCTCGGGGGTGATTCTGACCAAGATGGATGGCGATACGCGAGGAGGGGCCGCTCTCTCCATTAAGGCGGTGACGGGCCAACCCATTAAGTTCATCGGCGTGGGTGAGAAGTATGATGCCCTGGAGCCGTTCTATCCCGATCGCATGGCGTCGCGCATCCTTGGCATGGGGGATGTCCTCAGCTTGATCGAGCGCGTTCAGGCTGAAGTGGATGAGCGCGAGGCCGCGCGGTTGCAGGAGAAGCTGCGCCGCGAGGAGTTCACGCTGGAGGATTTCCTCGAGCAGCTGCGATTGGCCAAGCGCTTCGGCTCCTTGGGGAAGATCTTCGAACTGTTGCCGGCCGAGATGTTGAAGTTCGTCGGCGTGAGTCGGATCACGCCAGAGCAAATGGCACAATTTGAACGGCAACTGAAGCGCGCCGAGGCGATCATCAACTCGATGACGCCCGAGGAGCGGCGAAATTATCGGCTCATTGACGGCAGCCGCCGCCGCCGCATCGCGCGCGGGAGCGGGACGACCGTCGAGGAGGTGAACACCCTGCTGAAACAATACGTCGAGATGCGGCGGATGATGAAGCACCTCAGGGAGGGGGCATTCCCCTTCGGGAAGCTCCTGGGCAAAGGGGGGAAGAAGCGTAAAAAAAAGAGGAGTTGACATCCGTCTGCCTTATCTCACCGCCCCCGCCGTGGGGGATGGACTTTTTACGCGAAGTGGGTATAATTTACGCCTGCTGAGGAGGTGGGGCCTTGTTAGCCATACGCTTGACGCGAATGGGATCGAAAAAGCGGCCGTTTTACCGGATCGTCGTCGCCGAGAAGCGCTCCAAGCGCGATGGGGCCTTCGTCGAGGCCCTCGGTTACTACAACCCCTTGACCCATCCGGCGGAGATTCGCGTGAATTGGGAGCGACTCCAGTATTGGCTTCGATGTGGGGCCCAACCGACGGAGGTCGTCCGACGATTGATCCGGAAGGTCGCGCCGCCAGTATCGGAGCACGGGTCGTGAAGAGCATTTCGGCCTGTGACAGCATGCGCGTTCACGGAGGGTGCGCCTGAGTTCGGCATGTAGGGGCGTCGGCTCCGGGCAACGCCACAGAGGAGAGGTGGGGTATGAAGATCAGGGATCTCGTTGAGATGATCGCGAAAGCGCTGGTGGATTATCCGGATCAGGTAGAAGTCCGAGAGGTTGAGGGCGAGGCGACCACCGTCCTAGAACTGCGGGTTGCCCCTTCCGATCTCGGAAAGGTCATCGGCCGAGAGGGTCGAACCGCTCGCGCCATCCGCACCATTCTGGGGGCGGCAGGGATGAAGATGAAAAAGCGCTTCGTCCTAGAAATCCTCGAATGAGATGGGGTCGGAACCAGAATTCCTTACCATCGCGCAGATTTTGAGGCCACGAGGAGTAAAAGGGGAAGTCGTGGCCGAGATCGTGACGGACCATCCGGAGCGCTTCGCCGCTGTCACCCGCGTGCGTCTGGAGGCTCCGGAGGGGATGGTTGTGGAATCGCGCTTGGAGCGCTATTGGTTCCACCGTGGCCAGGTCGTCCTGAAATTCGAAGGGTGTGAGACGATCGAGGCCGCGAATCGGTTGCGAGGATGGTGGGTGAAGATCGCACGGACGGAGGCCGTCCCGTTGGAGGAGGATGAATATTTCCTCTTCGAGCTTCTCGGGTGCGAAGTGCGCACGGAATCCAACCATCGGGTGGGGATCGTGCGCGACATCATGGAGACGGCGGAGGTCCCCGTGCTCGTCGTGGAAGGGGAAGAGGCCGAGGAGATCTTAATTCCCTTCGCTCGCGCCATTTGTCCCGTTGTGGATTCGGCCGCGAAGCTCATCATTGTGAATCCTCCGGAAGGATTGCTCGATTTGAATCGAGAGCGCTCATCATCGGCCGTCTCGCGCCGAGCCACGCCACAGTGATCCCCGGAGTATTTCCCATTCGCTGACCAGCATGCGCATCGATATCCTGACGATCTTCCCAGAGATGTTTCGCGGGCCCTTCGATTCTGGGATTGTGCGACGAGCGCGCGAGCGAGGATTGGTGGAGATCCTCGTGCACGACCTGCGGGATTTCGCCACGGACAAACATCGCACGGTGGATGATCGTCCTTTCGGCGGAGGGGAGGGGATGGTCTTCAAGCCCGAACCGATCTTTCGTGCCGTCGAGAGCTTGCTCGGCGAACAGTTCGATCGCGAGCGCGTCGCTGTCATCCTGCTGACTCCTCAGGGGCGAGTTTTCACTCAAGCGACGGCCGAACATCTGGCCACCCGCGAGCGGCTCATCCTCATTTGCGGTCGGTACGAAGGTGTGGATGAGCGCGTGGCCGAACACCTGGCGACACACGAACTCTCCATTGGCGATTACATCTTGACGGGCGGGGAGGTCCCAGCGATGGTGATCGTGGAAGCGGTCGTTCGACTCTTGCCCGGGGCGTTGCATCGTGCGGAGTCGGCACGTCGAGAATCGTTCGCTGAAGGGGGGATCCTCGACTATCCGCAGTATACGCGCCCGGCGGAATTTCGTGGCCTTCGCGTCCCCGAAGTCTTGCTCTCCGGGCATCATGCGCAGATTGCCCGATGGCGGCGGCGCATGGCCTTGGCCAAAACTCTCCGCAATCGCCCCGACCTTCTCGAAAAAGTCCCTTTGAGCGAGGAGGATCGGCAACTGCTCGAGGAGCTTCGGAGAACGCTTCCCAAAGTGGGGGAAAGCCGATAAAATTGGTAGCTTTTGAACACAGGCGAGACCTGTGGTAGGAGAAGGCGTATGAATCCGATCCTCAGGGACTTCGAGAAGACGCAGATGCGAACCGATCTCCCGGATTTCGCTCCGGGGGATACGGTGCGAGTTCACGTGCGGATCAAGGAGGGGGATAAAGAGCGCATCCAGGTTTTCGAGGGCATCGTGATCGCGCGCAAACATGGAGGCTTGCGCGAGACCTTCACGGTGCGAAAGATCAGCTTTGGCGTCGGCGTCGAACGCATCTTCCCCCTGCATTCCCCCGTCATCGAGCGGATCGAGGTGGTGCGTCGTGGGGATGTGCGGCGAGCCAAGCTCTACTATCTCCGCAAGCTGAAGGGGAAGGCCGCGCGCATCCGCGAGAAGGAAGCCGTTGGTGTGGGGGCCAGGGGAATTCAGACTCAGGAAGCCGAAGAGGCCCCGACAGCGACATCTGAAGCAGCCGAATGATTCGTCCGACGAGCGATATCCTTCGAGCGAGCGCCGCGCGGAGAGCGAGCATGGAGGAGGAACGGACGCTTTTCCCCATCTCGAGCGATGATGCGGAAGCGTCGCATTCAGCGCCGCTGGCGGATCGTCTGCGTCCCCGAACGCTCGACGAGGTCGTGGGGCAGGCGGAGCTGATTGGCCCGGGCAAACCCCTGCGGCGCTTGATCGAACGCGATCAACTCGCTTCGATGATCCTGTGGGGACCTCCGGGCAGCGGCAAGACCACGCTCGCTCGCGTGATCGCACAGCACACGAAGGCGCACTTCCTGAGCTTCTCCGCCGTGCTCGGCACGATCAAGGAGATCCGCCAAGCGATGCTCAGGGCCGAGAGAGTGCGTCGCGTACAAGGGCGGCGCACGATTCTCTTCGTGGATGAAGTGCACCACTTGAACCGCGCGCAGCAAGATGCGTTCCTCCCGTTCATCGAGCGCGGCGACGTGGTTTTCATCGGAGCGACGACGGAGAATCCCTCGTTCCAGATGATCGCGCCGTTGCTCTCACGGTGTCACGTCTTCGTCCTGAAGCCGTTGTCCGATGACGATGTGCTCCTCATCCTTCGGCGCGCGCTCGCTGATGAGGAGCGCGGGTTGGGACATCTCCGCGTGGAGATCGCGGAGCCGCTTCTGCGAGTCATCGCCACCCACGCTTCAGGAGATGCCCGCGTCGCGCTCAACGTCCTGGAGCTGGCCGTGAACAGCGCCGAGCGATATCCGGATGGAACCCTGCGGGTGACCGAGGACATCGTGCGAGAGATCATCCGGCGCCCGATGTTATTCTCTGACAGAGGGGGCGAGGAGCATTACAACCTGACCTCGGCGTTCATCAAATCGGTTCGACATTCGGACGCCGATGCGGCGCTTTACTGGCTCGCGCGAATGCTCGAAGCGGGGGAAGACCCGCTCTTCATCGCTCGGCGATTGGTCATCCTCGCTAGCGAAGACGTCGGGCTCGCCGATCCGCAAGCGCTCGTTCAGGCCGTCGCCGCGATGCAAGCCGTCCATTTCGTCGGACTCCCCGAGGCGAAACTGGCGTTGACGCAAGCCACGCTCTATTTGGCGCGCGCGCCGAAATCGAACGCCGTCCTTCGGGCCTATCGAGCTGCCGAGCGCGATGCTTGCGAATATCCCCGAGAACCCGTGCCGCTCCATCTCCGCAATCCGGTCACGACGCTGATGCGCGAGATGGGATATGGCGTGGGGTACAAGTACATTCACGATTACGAGCCGGGGGCTCCCGACGCGGAGATGCCCTGTCTGCCGGAGTCGCTTCGAGGGCGAAAATATTTTGACGAGGATCCGCCTTCGGAGGGAGAGCGCGTGGCCTCCGAATGAGGAGGGGGCGAACGATGGCGGCGATTCGCTCCTTCGTGTGCATTGACGTTCCGCAAGAGGTCAAAGCGGCGATCGAACGGGTGCAAGCGAAGCTCCGTCGCCTTCCGGTCGAAGTGAGTTGGACGCGACCGGCGGGCGTGCATCTGACCTTGAAATTCCTCGGAGAAGTCGAAGAGGCGCGCCTGGGGCGCATCGGAGAAGCATTGGATGAGATTGCGCGCAGCGCGGCACCGTTCGAGTTGGTGACGGGTCGCGGGGGGATTTTCCCAACGGCCGATCGTCCGCGCGTGCTATGGATCGGCGTGCGTGACGAACAGGGAATCTTGCGCGCGCTCGTCGCTCAAGTGGAAGACGCGCTCGCACAGCAGGGGTTCGCTCGAGAGACGCGCCCGTTCACAGCCCATCTCACCATTGGGCGCGTCCGTTCGGAGCGATCGGCGCGCGAGTTGGCGCGCCTCTTTCTGGCCGAGGAGTTCCCGAGCTATCGGTTTCTGGTCACTCATCTGATCCTCATGCGGAGCGATCTTCGTCCGGAGGGCGCGCTCTATACCCCGTTGCACATCGCGCCTTTGAGAGGGTAGTCGTGACGCGGCTGGAGCGAATCATCTCCCGAGGCGCTTCCCGCTTCTTCCTCTGGTGGCATCGGCGGGAGCTGGCCGAGCCGCCGCCCTTCCCACGGCGTATCAACATCGAGACGACGAGCATTTGCAATCTCGATTGCCTGATGTGTCCGACTCGCTCCAAGATGCGAGCCGACGGCACGATGCCGATGGAGCTGTTTCGACGCGCGGCCGATGAGATCGCCGAATATGGCGCGGAGATCGTGTGGCTGCACGCTTGGGGCGAACCGCTCGTAGACGCGCATCTCTTCGAGCGCATTGCGTACATCAAGCAATATCCCTCGATCCGAAACGTCGTCATCAGCACCAATGCCACGCTCCTGCGGGGAGAGCGAGCGCGGCAGCTCGCTGAGTCTGCGCTGGACACGGTCGTCTTCAGTCTGGACGGGGTGACGGCCGAGACGTATGAGGCGATTCGTCGCGGCGCTCGTTTCTCCGCGGTTCTCGAGAACGTGCGTCGGTTCCTCGAGGCCCGTCAAGCGGGAGGAGGGAAGGGACCGCGAGCTGTCTTCCAGATCATCGCCATGCGGGAGACCGCTCACGAGATCGAAGCCTTTCGAGCGTATTGGCAGCCGTTCCTTCAGCCCGGAGACTTCATCCATGTGAAATCGTTCAACACGTGGGCGGGGAAGACCGAGGATCGCGGACTCCCCGAGCGCGGCATAGATTTTCGCGTTCCGTGCACGGCGTTCCTCTGGGACGCTCTCACGATCCTATGGAATGGGGACGTCGTGCCTTGTTGCTTCGACGTGGACGGCGAGTTGGTGATCGGGCGCTTCGGGGAACAGACATTGGCGCAGATCTGGCAGGGGCCCGCACTCGCCGAATTGCGCCGTCGCCATTGTCGGCTCGATTTTCAGCGCGTGCCGCTCTGCGCAGCTTGTCAGCACACGCACGCGCGATTGAATGGCGAGCGCGTGTGGAACTTCCTTCGCGCTCGCTTGGGGCGTCCCGCAGATGCTGCCGCTCAGGAGGGGAGACCGGCCTTTTGAAGAGCGCCTGGGGACTTCTCGCGATCATCGTTCCCATAGTGCTCGTGAATCCCCTCTACGAATACCCCGTGGGGGATGATTGGACCTATGCCCTCTCGGTCCAGCATTTCCTGCAGACGGGACGCCTTCGCTTGCCGGATGAATCGGCCGCGAGCCTCGTCTTTCAAACGATTTGGGGCGCGCTCTTTTGTTGGCCTTTCGGCTTCTCCTTCTCAGCCCTGCATCTCTCGACGCTCGCGCTCAGTCTCGCGGGCCTTTGGGCGTTCTATCGGCTGTGCGTTCTCCGGCTCGAGGACATGAACGCAGAACGCGCTCGGTTCCCACTTTTGGCCGCGCTCGCGCTCTGGTTCAATCCGATCGTTTTCACGTTGAGCTTCACGTTCTTCACCGACGTGCCCTTTCTGGGGCTCTTCCTTCTAGCGCTCTATTTCTTCGCGAAAAGCCGCGTCGCGTCTGAGGAACGCGAGCGCACGCGGGCGCTCATCCTGGGTGCCCTCTTCTCCAGTTTCGCCGTCTTAGTGCGGCAATATGCGATCCTCCTTCCCGTCGGATTCTTCCTCTCGTTGCTCGGAGAGCGAAGAGCAGACGAGCGCTCGTGGCCGCGATGGGTCGCAATCGGAATGCCGATGGCCGTGCTCCTGGGCTTCTATATCTGGATCGCTGCTGTCCATGGGATGCCGACGCAATTCCGATTCGCGCAATTGGAGATGTTGAAGACCTACCGGATCGCTCATGACCTTCGGCATCTCCCGTTCATCGTGGTGTTCTATCTTGGAGCATTCGCTCTTCCCCTCGTGGGGGCCGCCCGCTGGCGTGCGCTCCTCGGCGAGAGGGGGAAGCTCGTCCTGGTGGTTCTGTTGTTGCTCAGTGGGTATGCCGCCTACTCATTGTGGGCCGACGGTCGCCACATGCCCTATCTCACCGATTCGGCCATTCTGCCGGCATTCGGGAAGGGAGGAGGGGTCGTGTTCACGGCGATCTCGGCATGGGCCGGGGCGCTTGTGCTCGCGGCCGTTGTGGAAGAGGGCCGGGCCTCGTGGGGAGCTTTCTATCGTGCGCATGCCCGCATCTTTCGCTTCGGGACGGGTGTTCTCGGACTCCTCGCCCTCTTGTTCGCAACGGATCTCGGAAGGAGCTTTTTCATCGAGGGGATCGATCGGGCGCTCGTCGCCTATTACCAGGTGTACACAGCAACCACGCCTTCGCAGCGTGGTCTCGATTACTGGCGCGGTCGCGTGGAGGACTTCTATGTCGGACTCGAACACATCGTCTACGGGCTCGCTCTCCTCGGGCTCATCGCCACGTTCGCGGGGGAGAGATGGCGATTCGCTGGAGTTCGCGGAGAGGGCGGGAGATCTTGGCAAGCGTGGATGACGCGATTCCTCCTGCTCCTCGCTGCGCTCTTTCTCGGGTTGTTCGTGGCCATCTCGTGCCGATTCGATCGCTATCTATTGGTCTTCTTCCCCATCGGGCTCCTGTTGGGTGCGAGGAGGTTAGCGCCGAGACTTCGACCATCTCTCGCCGTTCTTCTCCTCATTGGACTCGGTGGGGTGGCCATCGCGACGGCGAAGACGATGATCGCCGGCTATGGAGCGTTATGGAGAGCGGGGAACGAATTGCTCGCGCGCGGAGTCCCGATCGAGGAGATCAATTTGAACTACACGTTCAACGCCTGGACGCTCTATCAACGGGGAAAGCGCGAGATCGAACGAACAGGGCAGCCGAGTTATTGGGCGTACGCCGCGCGTCGCGAGTTTCGGTATTGGGGGTGGCCGCCCGACGAACCTGCCGAGGTAGTCCTGGAAGTCCCCTATTGGGACTTCCTGCGATGGCGATGGGAACGAGTGCGCGTGTGGCGGGTGCGAGATCGTTAAAGGGGAACCTGTGGTACAATGCCCGTGCGGGCGTTGGGGAGCGAGGATCGGCGATGAACGAGCGCGCGGAAGATCGTGGGCTCAGGGCAAAACTAGAGCGCGTGAGCGCGCGATTGCGCGAGCGCATCCTGCCGCCGCGCGTTGACGAGATTCGATACGCGAATTTCGCCGTCACGTTCCTCTGCAACTCGCGTTGTCAGATGTGCGACATTTGGACGCTCTATCGGCAGGATCCCATGCGAGCGCGCGGAGAGCTGACGCTCGCGGAGATCCGCGGTGTCTTTCGATCTCCACTTTTGCGCGGCTTGCGCGCGATCGCTCTGACGGGGGGAGAGGTCTTTCTGCGACGCGATTTCGTGGAGATCTGTGGGTTCTTCCTCACCGAATTCCCGCGCGCGACGATCACGATTCCAACGGGAGCGATCAATCCCGAGCTGAACGCCAGAGCGTTGCGTCGAATCCTGACCGAATACCGACCCGAGCCCGGACGGCTCTATCTCTCGGTCTCACTCGATGGGGTTGGGGAGACGCACGATCGGCAGCGGGGAATTCGAGTCTATGAAAAGGCGTGGCGCGTGATCGAAGAAGCGCTCGCGCTCGGAGGGATTCGCGTGGGGGTGAGCTTCACGATCACGCGCGAGAATTGGCGCGATCTGGAGCGGGTGTACGAGCTGGCCCGCGCGCGCGGCCTCGGGTTCAACGCGCAATTCGCTCAAAATAGCGAGACCTACTACGCGCGCACAGACGTGGAGACGACATGGCCCCTGGAGGATCTGCGCGCGATCGCGCGCGTCCTCGAGCGCGTGGCAATGGAACATCTCGCGCATCTCTCGTGGCCTCGGCGCGCGCTCGATGTGCAAGCCTATTATCTGCGACGCATGACGGTGTACGAGGCGCGTCCGCGTCGCCTCTTCACGTGCTATTCGGGGACTCACTCGTTCTACCTCAATCCGTACGGCGACGTGTATCCCTGCGTGGTCTTGAACAAGAGACTCGGAAATGTGCGGGAGCGGAGCTTCGAAGAGATCTGGTTGAGTCCGGAGGCCGAGCGAGTGCGCCGTTCGATCGCGGCGCGCGAGTGCGCGTGTTGGACGGCGTGCGAGGCGATGCCGAGTCTGGGACGGAGCCTTCGTCCCGTATGGGAGAACCTGATGGCGTTCCGGGCGAGTCGCAAACGACTTCCGGGCTGAAGAGCTTTCGCAGAAGCGATACGGATGCGAGTGGCGCTCTATAATCCCGGCTGGCACGTCATGGGTGGAGGTGAGGTCTATCTTGGGGTGATCGCTGAGATTCTCGCTGAGCAGCATCACGTAGATCTCATCGCCGTACGTCCTTTCGATCTGCGATTGCTCCGGGAGCGACTCGGGTTGTGTCTGAACGGTATCGGCCTCATCGAAATGCCGAGCGAGGCCGTGTCCTCTCCCCGAGGGGTGCGCGAATGGCTATGGAATCGGCGCGCGCTCGCTCGGACATATCGCGCGTTGGAGCGCGTGACGCGGACTTATGATGTGGCGATCGCCCTGGAATCCGATCTCCCACCGCCACTCGCAGCGCGGCGCAATATCCTACAGATCCAGGTGCCTCATCGTCGGTGGACGGCTCGGGATCTCTTCCACGCGCTTCGCGCGCGCCGTCTCGCTGACATCAGGCGGGAGATCGCTCGCGCGCTATACTTCCCTCGCGCACTCCGCCGATATGACCTCATCCTCTGCAACTCGCACTTCACGGCGCGCATCGTCGAAGAGAATTGGCGCCCCGCGGTCCCGATGTTCGTGCTGCCGCCTCCGGTAGAGCTGCCGACCACGCCTGTTTCGTGGGACGAGAAGAGGGACATCATCCTGAGCGTCGCTCGCTTCTTTCGGGGAGGGCATGAGAAAAATCAGCGAACCTTGATCGAAGCTTTCCGAATGTTCGTCGCGCGCCATCCGGGTTGGGAGTTGCATCTTGTGGGAGGGGCTGATGCTTCGGGCGAAGCCGTCGTGACCGAGTTGGAGCAACATGCTCGCGGCGTGCCCGTAGTCTTTCACGTGAATGCCGAACGCGCTGAGGTGCGCCGACTCTATCGCCTCAGCAAAGTCTTCTGGCACGCGACGGGATTCGACGTGGACGAAGATCGAGAGCCTGAGCGCGTCGAGCACTTCGGGATCGCGCTCGTGGAAGCCATGGGATATGGTTGCATTCCCTTCGCCGTCGGACGCGGTGGACCGCGGGAGATCATCGAGCCGGGGGGCAATGGGTTCTTCTGGGAGACGCTCTCGGAATTGGTCGAACGAACGGCTATGGTCATTGCTGATCCAGACGCCGCTCGCATCAGCGTTCGCGCAGCCGAACGCGCGCGGACGTTCGGCCGCGCGGCATTTCGAGAGCGATTTTTGGAGGTCCTCGCTCGGGTTCTCTGAGCGCGCGCATGCGTATTCGGGCGAGGACGAGATCACCTCGAATCTCTCAAATCACGATGTCGCCCAGCGCGCATAGTCCCCAAGCGCTCAGTGCCGATTTGGTTCGGGCATTCGCTCGGAGTGGCTCCGCGCATGACGCGCCGAGATCAAATCCGTTGAGGCGATCCCGCGCCGGTTTCACCCTTTGCGAGCCACCTCCATACCGCGATTTCGCCGACTCGCGTTTCCAGGCGATGAGCTCCGGAGAGGACCGCCGATTCGGGCGCAAGACCTGATGTGGCGATGTTGAGGAGGAACCGGCGACGCGCGCTCTTGGAAGGCGCGGCATCCAGTCCTCTCTTCAGCTCATGTTGGGAGAGTAGCCGACGTACCTTCCCGGCGAAAGCGGTCGTACAGGCGAGGGAGGTGGAGGCGAGGGCTCTTGAAAAATTCTTCTGGAGCGATATCTATCCATGTGAAGTCCCGATGAGGAGCATGGCGAGGGAGGCCGCTCCATGTTCGGACCACGTCAACGACGGGCTTCGGAGTCCCATCGGCGCGCCAGAGGCCGAAGAAACGTTCATGAGGAGCCTCGTCAAACGGCGGATGGTCCCACAGCGCGGGCGCGTAATCGCTGTAACACCACAGCAGTGCGCCCGCGAATCCGAAATGATGCAGCAGAGCCAGAGCCTCTTGCGTGAATCGGGCCGCGTCATCCTCGCTGAGAAAAGGGATGCGCGACGGAATCTCCGTCTGAAGGGGACGCGTGGGCGCGCCGAATTCCTCGAATAAGAGGTCTCGGCCACCGCCCAACCAACGTGTCAGCAAGCCGAGGAAGGGGAGAAGCTGAGCGTCCGTTGGCCCCTCCGCCCATTCGGCATAGACCGGATAACCATGCATCGCGAGCAAATCGCAAGCGCGCGCGACTTCGGCGGGACCCAGACGTCGGTCCTCTTCGAGATCCTCCATGTGAAGGCCAAGAGTAATCGGATGCATCGAACCGGCGGCGCGAATTTCCGCGACCATGCGTTCGAGCCAAGCGAGCCCGTGTTCGTGCGAAGGGGGGATCACGCAATTGGAGGGCTCATTCCCCAAGTCCCATCCCCAGAGGGCTGGATGCGTGCCAAGCGCGCGCACCACTTCGCGGACGAGACGAGCTTGAGCCTCGATCAGCTCGGGATCCGCATACCAATTCCTCGGGCGCGCGTGGAGGACGCGACCGCTCACGATGGTGCGAAAGCGCGTCGGTGCCTCGCTCGGTTCGCATGCCCACGCGGGCAGCCAATTGGCGCCACTCATGTGGCCGGTGAAGAACGTGGGCAGCAGTTGTAGTCGAGCGCGCGCGGCCAGATCCGCAACCGCGCGCAACCGTTCGATCGTTTCCGAGGCGATCCGATCCGGTTCCGGCTGAAACTCTTCCCAGAGCAGGAATACGCGCACCAGATCGAAGCCCGCTTCTCGAAGGCGCTCGAAATCGCGTTCGACCTCTTCGACCTCGAACTCCCGCCACCAGAACATGGCCCGATGCGCGGGCCAATAGTTGATGCCGAGTCGGAAGATCTCATCGTTCATCGCCTCGCTCCGTGCGAACCGGATTGCCCGAGGATCGTTTCGTAGACGCGCAGGTATTCCTCCACCATGCGATCCTGACTGAAGTGCTCGGCGACGTGCTGCCGAATGCGCTCGCGGTTGAGTTCGGGCGCGCGCCGAACGGCTTCGATAGCCTCTTCGAGCGTATCTACGATGAACCCGGTCTCGCCGTGCCGGACAATCTCCGGAACGGCGCCGCGTCCCCGAGCGATGACCGGTGTCCCACAGGCCATGGCTTCGATCATGCTCAGGCCGAAAGGTTCCTCGAAGTTGATGAGATGGAGTAAGGCCAGCGCGCGACCGAGAACCTCATCTCGACGGTCGGGTCCGACCGAACCAATATAGCGGATTCGATCGTTCAGGTGAGGAGCGACCGCGCGCTCGAAATAGGAGTGATCTTGAATGATCCCGGCGATGATGAGCGGCAGGCCGACTCGTCGAGCGACCTCGATGGCTTCGGCCGTGCCTTTCTCATGATGGATGCGGCCAAAAAAGAGCAGATATTCGCCAGGCTCGCGTCGCAGGGTGAACTCTTCAAGCGGGATGCCATGATGGATCGTCGCGACATAGGTGAGTTGGGGACGACGGTCCGCCTCGCTGATGGCCACGTAGTATGTGCGCCCGTTGTATTTCTCGTACACGGGCAATATGCGTTCGGAGGAGAAGCCGTGGATCGTCGTCAGAACAGGGGTGCGCACCAGTCCGCTATAAGTCAGTGGGAGGAAATCGAAGTGGTTGTGGATGAGATCGAATTCATCGGCGCGCTCGAAGACGGCCGAGATGTGCAGGCACTCCCAGACCTTGGGATCGAGCGTCGGATCCTCCGAATAGGGGCGGGGACAGACGGCCACAAGGCGCGCTCGCGTGATCGAATCAGCCGTCGCAAACAGCGTGACATCCACGCCGCGTTGGACTAAACCTTCGGTCAGAAGCGAGACGACGCGTTCCCACGGGCCGTAGTGCCGCGGGGGAACGCGCCAAGAGATTGGAGCCAACATCGCGATACGCATCCTCATCCTCCTCGGAGAAGCCAGGCGAGCATCTCTCGCACCTGGCCAATAGCCAAGGCAATCGAGGTGTCCGCGGCACCGTAGTAGAGGCGTAACTCCCCCGTCTTGGGATCGAGGATCGCCCCGCAGGGGAAGACGACATCGGCCACATCGCCCACGCGCTCATACGGGGCATCGGGACCGAAGATCCATTCGTCGCTCCGACGGATGACACGGCGGGGATCCTCGAGGTCGAGCAGGGCGAGGCCGAGCCGATAGAGACATCCGGCCGGGGTCATACGCACGCCGTGATAAATGATGAGCCAGCCCTCGGGCGTCTCGATCGGGGGAGGGGAGAGACCGATCTTGTTCGCATCCCACCAGGCTCCTTGTCGGGCTTCGAGCAAGACCGTGTGGTCCCCCCAATGCTTGAGGTCCGGCGAGAAGGAAATCCAAATATTCGCCCGACTGGTCGGATAGGTGGAGATGGGGCGATGGATGAGCGCCCATCGGCCGCGGAACCGCCGGGGGAAGAGCGCAGCGTCTTTGTCTTCTGGAGGCATGATCACCCCTCGGCGCTCAAAGACCCGGAAGTCCCGCGTCAAGGCCAGGGAGACGAGCGGTCCGCTCGTCGAGAAGGCGGTGTAAGTGATCGCGTACCGCTCCAACTCCTCGATCCAAGTGATGCGGGGATCCTCAATCCCCCATATCTCTTCGGGATATCGCTCCGGATCAGGGGGAAACGTGGGCTGCGGATCAATCTGCCAGTTCGTGATCCCGTCTTGGCTGCGGGCAACGGTCAGGTGCGAGATGCCCCGCCGATCTTCGACGCGGACCAAAAGGAGCGTCTCGCCGTTCGGTAGAAGCGTCGCTCCGGCGTTGAAGACACTGTTGGCCGGATAAGGCCAGTCGGCCGTCGTCAGAATCGGATTGCCTTCGTAGCGTCGCAAGAGCTCTCGAAACTTGTTCTTCTTCATGCGCCATCCCTCCAGCACGTGGATTGAATGGTCGCTCGCTCTGTGAGCTCGAACGATCGCGTGATCGCTCCTTACGCGACCGATTTAGATGCTGTCGGAGGAGTTCGCGATGGTCACTCAGAGAGAGCATCCTCAGCATGGAGCTTCCGAAGAAGCTTCTGCAGGGCAGCGCTTCAAGTAGTCCAGGACTTCGTCGAGGGGCGCCAAAGCCAGGCACACCGTTGTGTCCGCTGCGCCGTAGTAAAGGCGCAATTGGCCTGTCTCGCGTTCGACGATGGCTCCCGTCGGAAAGACGACGCCCGGGACGTCGCCATGCCGTTCGTAGCTCTCTTGCGGCGCGAAGACCCAATTCTCGGTGCGACGAACGAGGCGCCACGGATAGTCCAGATCCAGCAGCGCGAGACCGACACGGTAGAGGCTGCCGGAGGCTGTCACCCGCACGCCGTGGTAAATGATGAGCCAGCCCTCCGACGTCTCGATCGGCGGAGGGCCAAGCCCTACCCGGTGCGAGTCCCACCATCCGGGGCGAGCAGGGATCACGATTTGATGCTCGCCCCAATAGCGCAGATCAGGTGAGGTGGAGATCCAAATGTGCGCTTCTCCCCGAATGATCGGCCGGTGCAACAAGACATATCGGTCGCGAATTCGGCGGGGGAAGAGCGAAGCGTCTTTGTCCTCCGGCGGCAGGAGCGGCCCGATGCGCTCGAATTGGCGGAAGTCCCGGGTCAGCGCGAGAGAGATGAGCGGCCCGCCGCGCGAGAACGAGACGTAGGTGATGGCGTATTGTTCCTGATCGGCGAGCCAGATGATGCGTGGGTCCTCGATCCCCCAGCATTCCTCCTTGTAGCGCGGATCGGGTTCGAGTGTCGGTCGGGGCTCAATCCGCCAGTTAGTCCGTCCATCTCGGCTTCGAGCAAGGGTCAAGTGGGAGAAGCCGCGGAGATCTTCAACGCGCACGAGCAGCAGCGTCTCCCCTTCGTGCTCGATGGCTCCCGGATTGAAGACGGCATTGACCGGATAGGGCCAATCCGCCGGGGTGAGGATCGGGTTCCCTTCATACCGGCGAAAGAGCAACGATGGGGCCCGCCATTCCATGCTTTCACTCGAAGGTTGGTGTTCGCTCCTCCGCGCTCACGGCCGCCGAGAGCTGCGCTCTACTGAGCGTTCCCCGACGTTCGGTCTGCTGGGCTTCTTGCTGCGCGACGGTCAAGAAGGCCAGCATGCAGCAGATCGTCGACTCCGCCCCCTGATTCAGACTCGGACCTTGTGGTTCCAACCCATCGGCGCAGGCGCCCGTGCTCAAGTCATAGAGGCGTGCCCCGAGCCGATTTCGCCCCAGTAGCCATTCGGCCGCTGCCCGCGCCAATTGTAGGTACCGCTGCTCTTGCGTGAGCTCAAAGGCCGTCAGGCAGGCTTCGGCCGTATATCCGGCCTCAATGGGCTGTTGGCTGAAGATCGCCCGTTCGCCGCCGCGCCGATACCATCCCTGGTTTCCGATGAAGTCGAAGTAGTCGTTGCGATAGGTTTGCGCGATCAGGAAATCAAGGGATTCGAGACCGACCTTCTTGAACTCCTCTTCTCCCGTCGCCCGATAGGCCAAAAGCAGGGCATGGGGGATCTTCGCGTTCCCATAGGTCAACGCCTCGTGGAACCACAGCCAGTCCTCCGCCCGATTTTGGGCGTACAACTCCAGAAGTTGCGTCGCCAGTTCCGCTACTCGGCGACGCACTTGTGCCGCTCCGTCATAGCGCCGGAGGAAGTTATAGAGACCGCAGATCGTGTAAGCAATCGCCCGCGGATGCCTCAGGGTGATCTGTGGGAAGGCTCGTTCGAACATCTCGCGGGCCAGCGCACGCATCCCTTCATTCGGGCTGTAGGCGATAGCGACGCCCAGCCCCCAAAGAGCGCGCCCGAGCGTATCCTCCGTTCCCACGTTATCGCTGAAACGGCGCGAATAATCCATGAAGTTGTGAAAGTGCCCGTTCGGGAGTTGCGCGTAGTGAAGGAAGCTCAGGTAACGCACAGCCAAAGAGAGCGCTGCCTCATCTCCGAACTGATGATAGTGCCGCAACGTCACGACTAACGCGCGGCCGACATCGTCGGTCGAATACCCGTAGCGCCGATCTGGAATGCCATAGGTGGCGTGTTGGATCAGTCCCGTGTCATCGGTCAAACGGATCAGGTGATCGAGCTTGATCTCCGGCAGCTCGTAACCAGCGCTGAAGGCTTTATGCAAAGAGAGCGTGACGGCTTTGGATGGCGCATATGCGGAGATGCGCTCAAAGAGCGTCAGATACTGAGCGCCGACCTCGGACCAGATCATCTGCCGGCCGAACTCATACGCGCGCTTGCGCATCTGGTGCCGCAGGGCTTCGTTCTCGATCAATTCCAGAAGGGCTTCGCGCAAACCCGCGACGTCGCCGAACTCCACGAGTCGCCCGCGATTCTCAGCGAGCAATTCCTCAGCATAGTAGTACGGTGTCGAGATAACGGCCTTCCCCATGCCGACGGCATATGCGAGCGTTCCGCTGACGATCTGCTCTTTGGATTGGTATGGCGTGATGTAGATGTCGCACGCCCCGATGAACTCGCAGAGCTCGCTCAGTTCCACGTACCGATTGAAGAAGAGGACGTGTTCCTCCAGCCCGAGCTGTTGCACGCGTCGCTGGAGCCAGAGGCGATACTCTTCGCCCTCTTTCCGCCTCACGACCGGATGCGTAGCTCCAAGTACGATGTAGACGACTTCGGGATGTCGAGCGATGACCTCCGGCAAGGCCTCCAACACCATCTCGATCCCCTTGTTCCGGTTCAAGAGGCCGAAGGTGAGCAGGACCAGTCGCCCTTCGACGCCGAACTTATCCTTGTAGTAGTTGGGATCCACGAAGGGGACGTTCGGAACGCCATGATGAATGAGGCTGACTTTCTCCTCGCTGACGCCGTAAACATCCCGAAGGACAGGAATGGCTTTGCTGTTCATCACGACGAGATGATCCGAAGCGCAAGCGATCTCGGTGAGAACCTCTCGATATCCCGGTGGAGGATTGAAAAGGATCGTGTGCAATGTCGTCACGATCGGCTTTCGAAGCGACTCCAGGAAGTCGAGGATGTATCGGCCCTGTTGTCCGCCGAAGATCCCGAATTCGTGTTGCAGGCAGAGGACGTCGGCGCCGGAGAGGTTCGTGTATTCGGCGGCCAGCCGATAATCGCTCAGGCGATTGTGCCGAATCTCGAAGACCACTTCAGGGGGATAATCGTAACCCTCCGGCGTATCGGTCATGGCGATGACCGATGCGTGAACGTTCGCGTGGTTCTCGATGATCGCGTGGCAGAGATCATAGGTGAACGTCGCGATCCCGCACTCACGCGGCGGATACGTGCTGATGAAGCAAATCTTCAGACGTCTCCGCCCCCTTCTGCGCATTTTGGTGCCACGAGTAGAAGCCGTAAGAGTGTTCCTCCCATCGAGCGAGATGCTACGAAAACATTTTAAGGAGAGCGCGGGAATGGGTCAAGGCGTGTACCCCTCTTCGTGCCAGCCGGGAGGAAAGTGGATTCCTCGCGCCTCCACCAGCTCGCGGGCTCGACGGAAGATCGCCTCGAACATCGGCTCGGTGAGTTTCCCCGTGAAGGTATTTTGCTGGCTCGGGTGAAATGAGGCCAAAAGCGTCATCGTTGGGGTCAAGACCAGCTCCAATCCGTGTCGAAAGCGTGGGAACGAGCGAGGCGCTTTCGCTTCCGGAGCATGGGTGGTGCGGAAGACCTTGAGGAGGGTCGCATAGGCGATCTGTCCTAGGGCGATGATCACGCGTATGTTTCTGAGCAGCACCCATTCGCGTTCGAGGAAGGGGCGGCAATTCTGCAATTCCTCCGGCCTGGGTGTATTCTGTGGAGGGGCGCATCGGAGCGCGGCCGTGATGTAACAGTCGCGCAGTTGGAGGCCATCATCCCGCCATCGGGACTCCGGGCGATCGGCGAAGCCGAAGCGGTGAAGAGCGCGGTAGAGCCAATCTCCACTCCGATCGCCCGTGAACATGCGCCCGGTGCGGTTCGCGCCATGAGCAGCCGGGGCGAGTCCGACGATGAGGAGTCGAGCAGCGGGATCGCCGAAGCCGGGTACGGGTCGGGCCCAATACTCCCATTCCCGGTAGCGTTTGGGTTTGCGGCGCGCGACTTCTTCGCGCCACCACACCAAGCGGGGACAACGCCGGCACGCGATGATCTCCGCGTGCAGCTCGGCCAGTTTCGACGCCGAGAGAGCGAGATCGGTCATCGCCTAGACGTATTCGCTCGGGACGACGCCCCACTCCGTCGGCGGACGATCCGGAGTGTCCGGCAATTTCACCCCGCGACGACGCTCCCACTCTTCGGTCGGGACCATATCAATGGCGTCCCAGGGGCAACCATCCAGGAAGGTGCCATCGGGACCTTTGCTCGTGCATTTGGCGCAGCCGATGCACAGTGTTTTATCCACCTCGATGCGCCCGAAGGGCGGATGTTCTTCATCGGGCACCCAGAACATACAGGCCTCGACCGGGCAATATTCGACGCACACGGGCGTGCCCGCGCATCCGGTGCAATTCTCGTTGATGACAGCCAGGAGTTTCGGCTTGCGTTTGCGCAGATCGGTTCGCCCGTGAGAGATCGGGGCGCGCTTCTCGATGAGGACCGTACTCATGCTGACCTCCTCCGATGCCAAGTCGGCGTCCGCCTCGCCTGATGCGCCGAAGGGGTTATGGTACGGCATGAGCGCCTGCGTCTTCAAGCTCCGGGAAGAGCCCCGAGGCGCGCAGGATGGCGCGGATCTCGGCGCGCATTTTCTCATCCGGTACCGGAAGTGGGGCACGCGGCGGGCCGCCATAGAATCCGAGCAGATCCAGCGCCGCTTTCAACCCGCTGATCCCGAACTGCGTGGTGACGGCGCGCGCAACGGGCAGCAGTCGAAGTTGTAAGTCGGCCGCTCGTGCGGCGTCACCCTCACGCGCAAGGCGCATGATCTCCAAGCACATCTTCGCCGCGATGCAGCCGACGGCCAGAATCCCACCCTTTGCGCCGAGCGCCATCGCCGCATGCAGCAACGCCGCCGATCCCGTGAGGACGTTGAAGTCCGAGGGCACCAAACGCAAGATCTCCGCGAGGACTGCCAGATTCCCTCCGCTGTCTTTGATCCCGATGATGTTCGGATGCTCGGCTAGGCGGGCCACTATCTCCGGAGCGATGGCGACGCCGGTGAACTGTGGAACGTTGTAGAGGAGGATCGGGATGGGCGAGGCGTCAGCAATCCTTCGGTAGTGATCCAAAAGGACAACCGAGGTGATCTGGTCGCGATAGTAATGCGGGGTCCCGACCAACAACGCATCGGCGCGCAGGCTGGCTGCGCGCCGCGCGAACTCCACCGCCTCCCGCGTGGCGTTGTAGCTCGCTCCGGCGATGAGGAGCATGTCTCCGGGAATCGCCTCGCGCGCCGTCTCGATCACCTTCCATCGCTCGCTCTCGGTGAGATGCACGAACTCGCCGTTGGAACCGATGACGACGTATCCGGAGTAGCCGCATCGGTTCCAGCGCTCGATGTTGGAGCGAAAACGATCATAGGCGACCTGCTCCCTTTCATCGAACGGCGTAGGGATTGGGGGCAGAAGCCCAGAGATCGGTCGTTTCATCGTTCACCTCCTTGTGCGCTGCTCTCCACGCTTCAGCATGCGGTGAGCCGATCGTTTTACTCGGCGCGCACCGAATTACGCAAGGTTCCGATGCCCTCGATCTCCACCTCGACGATATCTCCGTCGGCGAGCGGGCCGACACCCGCGGGCGTCCCGGTGAAGATGAGATCGCCCGGCAGCAGGGTCATCACTTGCGAGATGAAGCGGATGAGCATGGGCACGGGGAAGACGAGATCGCTCGTTCGGGCGCGCTGGCGCACCTGGCCATTGACGCGCGTCTCGATCCGGAGATTTGCCGGATCCAGCGTCGTGGCGATCACCGGTCCGATGGGAGCGAAGGTATCGAAGCCTTTCGCGCGCGCGAATTGTCCATCGCGCCGCTGCAGATCGCGAGCAGTCACATCGTTACCGCACGTATAGCCGAGGACATACGCGAGGGGGTCTTCGTCCTCGCGGAGGCGATACGCGCGTCGGCCCATGACGACGACCAATTCGCCTTCGTAATCCACCCGCGCGGACATCGCCGGAAGGCGGATCGTCTCCTCTGGGCCGATCACTGCGCTCGGCGGTTTGAAGAAGATGAGCGGCTCAGTGGGCACATCATGTCCCAGCTCGGCGGCATGATCGCGATAATTTCGCCCAAGGGCTACGATCTTGCTCGGCGTGCAAGGTGCGAGCAAGCGGACGCGTTCCAGGGGAAGCGCCGCCGAGGCATCGGGCGTGATCGGCCCGAAGGGATGATCTTCTTTGATCGGGACGACGCGCTCTCCTTCCACAAGGCCATAGCGCGCCTCATGCGGATTCGGCGACGAACGGTCGAGGAATCGGCAGATCTGCATTTCAGAGCACCTCCTGAACGACGATCGTCGAGGGCCGGCTTTCGTTCCCCGCACGATCCACCGCGGTGATCCGGTACGCATAGCGTTCGCCCGGTCGGACCGTTTGGTCGCGATAGGTCGTGAGCGGATGCGGACGCGCGTTCAGTCGCACCCACGCCGACTCCGGAGCTTCGGCCGACGGCGCGCGATAGACGTAGTACCCCACCACATCCGGCTCGGGATTCGCCGTCCAGAACAAGCTGATGATCCCTTGCGCGGAAGCTGCGATCACTCCCTCAGGAGGCGCCGGAGGGAACACGTCGCGCGGCGTGAACCGAATCGGCGTCGAATCGCGGCTCTCGATGAGCGTCCCATCGCGAGCTGGAGCGACGGCCCTCACCATGTAGATGTACTCCGTCTCATACTGGAAATCTCGATCCCGCAGCGTCGTCTCTGTGACGAGCGTCGTGCCGTTGAGCGGCGAGCCGAAATGAGGATCGGTCGCGCGGCGACGGTAGACATTGTATCCGAGGACGTTCGGCGGAGTGGAACCATCCACGTTGCGCGTCGGGGGAGCCCAGGTGATGCGAATGAGGCCTTGCGCTTCGTCGGTCGCACTCAGTGCGTGTGGGGGAACGGGCACATCGCCTTGGGGCTCGATCTCGACGATGTCCGAGAGCGGACCGAATCGTCCCCGTGTATCTACCAACCGCGCGGCATAGAGCCGTCGGCGGTCGAACGCCTCGATCGGCCCGTCCTCGAGGATGAGCACCTCTTCGGCAGGCGAGCGCGCCAGTTCCCGGCGATCGAGGAGGGCGAAGAGGCGCGCGCGTTCGAAGAACGATTCTTCCGAAGGGATTTCGACGGCTCCTCGGGGCTCGAGAGCGCGATAGATCTCGAGGCGGTCTACGACGAACCCACGAGCAGATAACGCCTCCGGATTCGGGCGCGGCAGAATGAGCCGGATCACATCGCCCTGCTGCTCGGCGCGCATGCCTTCGAGGCGAGCCGGAAGCGAGCGAAGCGGAGGAAGCGGCGCGCCGACTTTTCCACAGGCGGAGACGAGCACTCCCATGAGGAGGAGAAGGGGAGAGCGAAACAACGAAGCCAATCGGCGTCGCCCGACGATGCACCGGTCTATCGTCACAGGATGTAGCGGCTGAGGTCTTGATTCTGCACGATGCCCGTGAGTTTGCGGCGCACGTACTCGGCGTCAATCCGCTGATGCTTCTCCTTCAAATCCGGCGCCTCGAAGGAGATGTCTTCGAGCACTTTCTCCATAATCGTGTGCAGGCGCCGCGCGCCGATGTTCTCCGTCTGTTCGTTCACGGCGTAGGCGAATTGGGCGATGGCATCAATAGCATCCGGCGTGAATTCGAGCGTGATCCCCTCAGTCGCCAGAAGCGCCGTGTACTGCTTGATGAGGGAGTTCTTCGGCTCAGTGAGAATGCGCTTGAAATCCTCCACCGTCAGCGGATCCAACTCGACGCGGATTGGGAATCGGCCCTGCAACTCGGGAATGAGGTCAGAGGGCTTGGTGACATGGAAAGCGCCAGCGGCGATGAAGAGGATGTGATCGGTGCGCACCGTGCCGTAGCGGGTACTGACGGTGGTTCCTTCAATGATGGGGAGAAGATCACGCTGCACGCCCTCGCGCGAGACATCCGGGCCGTGTCCGGATTCTCGGCCGGCGATCTTATCAATCTCGTCCAGGAAGATGATGCCCGATTGCTCGACGCGCTCCAAGGCGATGCGCGCGACTTGCTCCATGTCAATGAGCTTCTGCTCCTCCTCTTGGATGAGGTACTCCATGGCTTCGTCCACGCGCATCTTCCGCTTCTTCGTGCGACCAGGGCCGAACAGGCCGGGGATCAACTCCTGGATGGCGATGTCCATCTCCTCGACGCCCTGGCTCGTGATGATCTCGAAGCGCCCGGGGAAGAAGCGCTCGCGAACCTCGATCTCGACGATGCGATGATTGAGCTTGCCGTCGCGCAGGAGTTGGCGCAACTTCTCGCGCGTGCGCTGCAATTGCTCGAAGTCCGTCCCCTCTTCCAGGAGCGCGGGCTCGTTCTCTTCCTCCTCCAGGAAATCACCGAGCGCCTGTCGTCGCGTCTTCCGCTTGCGTCCCGAGGGGAGCAGGAGGTCCAACAGTCGCTCCTCCGCATTTTGCTCCGCCTTATCGGCGACCTCCTGCATCTTCTCGGCGCGCACCATGTCCACAGCCACGTCCACGAGATCGCGGATCATGGACTCGACATCTCGTCCGACGTATCCAACCTCGGTGAACTTCGAGGCCTCGACCTTCAGGAAGGGCGAATTCGAGAGGCGGGCCAAGCGACGTGCGATCTCCGTCTTGCCGACGCCCGTCGGCCCGATCATGAGGATGTTCTTGGGAATGACGTCTTGGGCGAGATCGGGCGGCAGCTTCTGCCGGCGAATCCGATTGCGCAGGGCGATGGCGACAGCCCGTTTGGCGGCCATTTGGCCGACGACGTATTTGTCCAGCTCCTCGACGATCTGACGCGGCGTCAGCTCATCGAGTTTGGGGAGCGTCTCGACCTCGCTGGAGAGATAAATCACCATACCTCGCTCACAACTCCTCGATGGTGAAATTCTCGTTCGTGTAGATGCAGATTTGGCTCGCGATGCGCAACGCTTCCTCGGCGATCTCCCGCGCCGAGAGCGTCGTATGCCGCAGCAGGGCGCGAGCCGCCGCCAGCGCGTACGGTCCGCCCGAGCCGATCGCCGCCACATCATCATCGGGCTCGATGACCTCCCCGCTGCCGGAGAGGATGAGCGAGCGTTCCCGATCGGCGACGATCAGCAATGCCTCCAGATGGCGGAGGTATCGATCCGTGCGCCAATCTCGCGCCAATTCCACCGCCGCTCGACCCAAGTTCCCGCGAAATTCCTCGAGCTTGCTCTCGAAGCGTTGGAAGAGCGCGAAAGCATCTCCCGTCGAGCCCGCGAATCCCGCGAGGATACGATCGTTGTAGAGCCGACGGACCTTGCGCGCGTGATGCTTGAGGATCGTGTCCTGGAATGTGACCTGCCCATCGCAGGCCATGACAACGCGATCATGGCGGCGAACGCAGAGGACGGTTGTACCTTTCATCCGCGCGTCGTTTGCCATTCGATAAGCACTATAAGAGCCGTGTCTGGAATTGTCAAGAAAGTGCGGGCTGAGCAACCGGAGTGCAAGGCGCGTGAGGAACGATCGCCCTCGATTGACGTCATCGCTCGGCGCGGCCTACGATTACGAAGGTCGTTCGTCATGGCGACAGAGACAGTTCACAGCGTCGCAGCGCGCGTGAAGGCAGCTCTTGGCGAAGCCTGGATCCCCACGATCTATCATCAACAGGTCCTCGCGGATCGCACGCGTCGTTATGCCTTGAATTGTCCCGCCGGAGCGCGACACGTGGAGATCATTCATACGCTGCTCGGCATCGAAGTGAAGTTGGATGGACGCCGCGTGTTGGTTCCGGATTTGGCCATTGCCCGCTACTTAGCGATCTTCGCTCGCATCGGTGCAGAGGCTATCGCCATTCCCTACGACATCACGCGGATCTCGCGCGTGGCCGATTGCTTGGAGCAATCGTGGCAGCGATTGCTGCTGCTAGTGGACCATCACGCGAGCGAGCGCGGCTCGTACTTTCGGGCGCGCGTGCGCTCCTGTTTGCGACGGTGGATGCGCGAGGAGTTGAAAGCACTGGGAGCGGGCGCGCCCTATCCATCTTTCGAGTTGACGACACGACGACGATGAGACCGGTCTCGCGAGCGCGCACGTTCTCGCGCATCCTCCTACTGCACTGGGGGAGGATGAGCGATGTCGTCTTCGCTCTCCCGGCCTGTGCGGCGCTGCGCGAGCGCTTCCCCGAGGCGCGGATCACGGCATTTGCGACATCGTGGGGAGGCGAGTTGCTCGCATTGAGTGGCGCGGTCTCGGACATCTGGTTGATCAGGAGCGAGCGACCGGCCGAGTGGCTTCTGCCATGGAATATGTGGGAGGTCCTCCACGCGGTCCGGGAATTCCGAAGGCGGCGGTACGAATTGGCCGTTGATTTTCGTCCATCGAGGGAGACGATCCTGCTCGCGTTGGCGGCTCGCGTGCCCGTCCGATTGGCCGCGCTGTCGCCGGAAGGGCTCGCGGGAGCTTTCTTCAACGTCTGGCGCCGGCCGGATGATCCACAGCGGCATCGCGCGGATCGGTACCTGGACGCTTTGCGTGCGCTCGACATCACGCCCACGGCTCGCGTGCCCGCACTGCGAACCGATCCCGCTACGGATGAGCGCTTCGAACGCTGGTTGCGCGCTCGTGGCGTCGAAACGGGAGAGCTTTTGGTCGGCATTGCGCCGGAGGCCGATCCGGGCGCGGCTATGTGGCCGTTGGAGAGATTCCTCGATCTGACCCATCGGTTGGTGCAGCATTTTCGCATTCGCCCAATTGATGTGGGTCGGAGCGCGTGGGGACGAGCGCGCGCTCCCCGAGGGATACTCTCGTGGCGCGCGCGATCGTTGCGCGAATTGGCATCGGCGCTGGCGCGCTGTACGCTCGTGGTTTCCGGAGATGGGGGGCCGGGACATCTCGCGGCGGCACTTGGTGTCCCAACGCTCATGCTCGGATGCGCGCGCACGCGGCGACCGCTGGGGGAGGAACATCGCTTCGTGGAACGGGAGGCCTTGGCGGCGTGCTCCACCGAGCGCGTCTTCGAGATCGCCAGCGAGATGCTCGGCCGGAGCCGGACGGCGGCGCTCTTCCGCTCCTGAGCCCTTTTTTTGACAAGCCGAGGGGGGCGTGATAGAGTAGCTCCGAGAGGTCTTCGGAAGAGGAACGAGCGATGAGCATCAAGCCGGAGCTTTTGGAGATCTTGGCGTGTCCTGCCTGCGTGCGAGAGATGAATGAGCAGGCGAAGGTTCGTCTGACGGCGGATGGGCAAGGCCTTCAATGCCCCATCTGCCTTCGCGTCTATCCCATTCGAGAAGGCATCCCCGTGATGCTCATCGAGGAGGCGCGCGCGGAAGAGCGAGCGCTGTGGCAGGAGTGAACGCGAGGGCCGGTCTTCGATGAGAGCGATCGCGGTGACAGCTCAGGCGAGAACGAGCATCGAGGGGGGATCATGGCACGATCAAATCGCGCGACTCATGCGGAACTGCCGTGGGATCGAATTCGGCGCGTCCTGCTGATCCGGCTGCGTTCGATCGGGGACACGGTGCTGATGACCCCATGCCTGGCCGCGCTCAAGGCGTGGAGACCCGAGCTACAAATCAGCGTCCTCAGTGAAGTCCTCGCGGCCCCACTGTTGGAGGATCACCCGCAGGTGGACGACGTGATCGTCTTGGAACGGGAAGGGCGATGGTGGAGCGATGGGGTACGCCGATGGCAACTGGCGCAGCGGTTGCGCGAACGCGCCTTCGATGTCGTCTTCAATCTGCACGGGGGGACGACGGCGACCCTGCTGGCGTTCCTGAGTCGGGCGCCGGAGCGGATCGGCTATCGCGGTTATCGCTACAGTTGGTTGCACACTCGGCGGGCGCCCGATCCATCGCAAATCTGGCAGAAGTCAGCGATCCATTCGGCCGAGCAGCAGTTGGGGCTCTTGAAATGGTGCGGCGTTCCTATCTCCTCCGCTCCGCCGTCCTCGTTGCGGGCGAATGAGCAAGCCGTTATGAGCGTGCATCGGCGATTGCGGCAGATGGGCTTGCGCGGTCCCTTCGCCGTGATCCATCCGGCAGCCACGCATGAGGCCAAGCGATGGTCCGCCGCCAAGTTCGCTCGGGTCGTGCAATACTTGGCGTCTAAGCACGAGTTGCCCTCCATCATCATCGCTGCACGGCATGAGGGGCATATCACCGATGCCGTCAAAGGATTCGCCGGCATGGCTGCTCATCCCGTCACCGACCTGACGTTGAAGGAAGTGATCGCGCTGCTTCGTCAAGCCGCGCTCTTTG
This sequence comes from Blastocatellia bacterium, assembly GCA_025055075.1. Classification (NCBI taxonomy): domain Bacteria; kingdom Pseudomonadati; phylum Acidobacteriota; class Blastocatellia; species Blastocatellia bacterium. The sequence goes on along the minus strand of JANWYV010000004.1, from coordinate 11,462 downwards.
TGGGCAACGATAGCGGGCCAGCGCACATCGCGGCCGCTGTCGGTTGCCCGACCGTCGTGATCTTCGGCGCGTCGGACCCGACGGTCTGGCGGCCCTGGGGGGCGGCACCTTCCGCCATCGTGCATGCAACGCGCGATCATCTCGGCGTCCCTCTCCCGCCGGAGGAACGCATCCGGCATGTCCGCGTCGAACAGGTGATCGAAGCCATCGAACGCGTGCTCGCTTCGATCGCGGGGGAACCCAGTGTGCGCGCCTCGGTCGCCGAATGGGATCGGTCGCCATAGGTTCGCGATGTCAGACGAAAGGCTTTCAGAGCGTGTGACGCCTGAGCGGGCGGAAGCTCTCGTGCACCGATTCGCCGCCCGACGCCTGCTTGTGCTCGGCGATCTCATGCTCGACGAATACCTCTGGGGAAAGGCGCGGCGCATCTCCCCGGAAGCGCCGGTTCCCGTCGTGGAGATTGAGCACGAATCGTTTCGCTTGGGAGGAGCGGGCAACGTGGCGAGCAATCTCGTCGCGCTCGGCGCCCGACCGCTTCTTGTCGCCGTGACGGGCGCAGATGCAGCGGCCGAACGCGTGCGGGCGTTGCTCGCGGATGGATCGCTCGAGGCGGATCTCCTGACCGACGTGACGCGCCCGACGACCGTCAAGACGCGCATCCTCGCCCAGCATCAGCAGGTCGTGCGCGCCGATCGCGAGAGTCGAACGCCGCTCTCGGAAGCCCTCACGCGCCGTCTTCTCGCCATCGTGCGCGATCGGTTAGAGTCGGTCGAAGGCGTCATCATCTCCGATTATGAGAAGGGGACGATCACGCCTTCGCTGTTGGAGGCGCTTCTGCCGGAGTTGCGCGAGCGACAGCTTCCCGTCTTCCTCGATCCGAAGGTTCGGAACTTCCCCTACTATCGGCCGGTGACGTGGATCAAGCCCAATCAACGGGAAGCCGAGGCCGTGACCCGGCGGGAGATCACCGATGAAGTCTCGCTCCTGGAGGCCGGACGCGAGCTGCAACGCTTGGTGGATAGCGAGTACGTCCTCCTCACCCGTGGCGAGCACGGGATGAGCCTCTTCTCCCGCGAGGGATTCGTGCAGCACATTCCAACAGTCGCGCGCGAAGTCTATGATGTCACTGGAGCCGGCGATACGGTCATGGCCGCGCTCAGTCTCTCGGTCGTCGCCGGCGCTGATCCTGTCGAAGCCGCGCAACTGGCCAACTACGCCGCCAGCGTCGTCATCGCGAAACTCGGGACGGCCGTCGTCACGCGTCAGGAGCTGCTGGCGGCGATTCGCGCCGATTGGCTCCTGCGTCGAGACGAAGGCTTTTGATCATCGCTCTCCAAGCAAGATCTTCGCGATCGTCTGCAACTGCATGTTCGACGTCCCTTCGTAGATCTTGCCGATCTTCGAGTCGCGGAAGTACTTCTCGGCCGGATAGTCCTTGGTGAAGCCGTAGCCCCCGTAAATTTCAATGACGTTGGACGTGACCTTCTCGGCCACCACCGACGCGTAATACTTGGCCATCGCCGCTTCTTTCACAAAGGGCAGGCCGGCATCTTTCAAGCGGGCCGCGTTGTAGACGAGCAAGCGCGCGGCCTCCAGCTCCGTCGCCAGCTCCGCGATCAGGAATTGAATGGCTTGGAATTCCGCGATCGGGCGACCGAATTGCTTTCGCTCCTTGGCATATTGAATCCCGCATTGCAGCGCGCCTTGAGCTAAGCCGATCATCTGCGCGCCGATGCCGATGCGTCCTTCGTTCAGCGTCTCAATGGCCACCTTGTATCCCTTACCCACCTCGCCGAGGATGTTCTCCTTGGGCACTGGGACCTCATCCAGGATGAGTTCGCACGTCGAGGAGGCTCGAATGCCGAGCTTGTCCTCCTTCTTCCCCACGGCGAATCCGGGGAAGTCGCGCTCGACCAGAAACGCCGTGATGCCGCGATAGCCGAGATCGGGATTGACCGTGGCGAAGACGATGAAGAGGTTGGCCTCCATAGCGTTGGTTGTCCAGAGCTTGCGCCCCGTCAACACGTAGTGGTCCCCTCGCTCGATGGCGCGACATTGCAAGGCGAAGGCATCGCTGCCCGCTCCGGCTTCCGAGAGCGCGTACGCGCCGACGGTGTCCGTCGCCAATCGCGGCAGGTACTTCGCCTTCAATTCCGGCGATCCCCATCGCGTGATGGCATTGTTGACGAGCGTGTTCTGCACATCCACGACGACGCCGGCAGAGGCATCTACGCGCGAGAGTTCTTCGACGGCGAGCACGGCCATGAAAAAGCTGCTGCCGGCGCCGCCGTACTCCTCCGGGACATTGATGCCCATGAGGCCGAGTTTGAAGAAGTCTCGAAGGAGTCCCGAGTCGAACTTCCCCTCTTCGTCCATCGTCTTGACTAGGGGACGAACGCGTTCCTCGGCGAACTGCCGGACGCTCTGTCGGAACAGCTCCTCTTCCTCGGAGAGTTGGGTCAAGGGAGGGACGGGAAGACGTCCTGACACGGTATGCTCTCGATTCATCCTCTCCTCCTTTGTCTTGGCATCGCGTGAGAGGGCATAGTATCTCACACTCTCGGAGCGAAGAGCAACGAGCATCTCGAGCGAGAGAAGGCATCGTGCTGAGCCCGTTGCGACTCGACTCCGCCTCATGCTAGCATTCAAGCCTCTCGAATAGCAGGCGAGTCGTATGCGGCGGATTCGCAAGACGGTGACCGCGAGCGGGCTCACGGTCGTGAGCGAGCGCATGGATCACCTTCGCTCAGTGAGCCTCGGTATTTGGGTGCGCGCCGGATCCCGGCATGAACCGATGGAACAGTCGGGGATCACGCACTTCATCGAACATCTCGTCTTCAAAGGGACGGAGCGGAGGAGCACGCGCCAGATCGCGGAAGAGTCGGATTGGCTGGGAGGGACACTCGATGCCTTCACCAGCCACGAATGCGCCGCCTATTCGGCGAAGATCCTCGACGAGCATCTGCCGCGTGCCTTCGATCTGCTGGCCGATCTGGTGACCGCACCCCGCTTTGACGCGCAGGAGATCGAGAAGGAGCGACAGGTGATCTTGGAAGAGATGCGGCTCGTCGAGGATACGCCCGATGATCTGGCCACTGAGCTTTTCCTGCGAAATTTCTGGCCCCAGCATCGTTTGGGACGGCCGATCCTGGGGACTGAGGAAACGCTCTTCCAGCTCACGCGCGAAGTGATCCTGCAGTATTTCCAGCAGCTCTACACGCCGCCGAATCTCATCGTCTCCGCGGCGGGGCAGGTCGAACACGAGCATTTGGTCGAATTGGCGGCGCGCTATTTCGATCATATCCCCGATAGCGGAATGCGTCCTCGCGACACGACCCCCTGGCCTTCTCCTCAGATCGTCTTGCACGAGAAGGAACAGCTCTCGGAGACGCAAATTCTGTTGGGCGCGCAATGTCCCGGCCTGCGGTCGCGGGATCGGCACGCTGTCCTCTTGCTGAGTTCCATTTTGGGCGGAGGGACCAGTTCCCGCCTCTTCCAGACCATTCGCGAGGATCATGGTCTGGCGTATGCGACGAGCGCCGGGACTATGCTCTTCTCCGATACGGGGCTGCTCCTCATTCATGCGGCGACGTCGCCGAAGAACGTGCTGCGTGTCCTCGATCTCATTGTCGCGGAACTTCGTCGCTTGAAGCGCGAGCCGGTGCCTGCTGAGGAGTTGCAGCGGGCGAAGGAGCAGGCGAAAGCGGCGACCATGCTCAGTCTCGAATCCTCCAGCGCGCGCATGGCTCATATCGCGCAGCAGGAGATTTACTTCGGCCATCAAACGACTTACGACCAGATCCTCAAGAGCATCGAAGCCGTCTCCACGAGCGACGTCCAACGGCTCGCGCAGGAGATCTTTCAAACCGAGGCGTTGGCTCTCGTCCTTTTGGGACGATTGGACAGTGTGCGCGTGGATCGCGAGCGGCTGGCGTGTTGAGCGAGGCGATTCGGAGGGAGGGATGCGGATCAACATCTTGGGAAGTTCCAGTTCGGGGAACGCGACGCTCTTCGTCTTCGGCACGACGCGCGTCCTTGTGGATGCCGGATTCTCAGCTCGCGAGTTGGCGCGGCGGCTTCGGGAGATCGGGGAAGATCTCTCTCGCATCTCCGCCATCGTCCTCACGCACGAACACACGGATCACGTTCGGAGCGTCCCGCGGCTGGGGCGCACTTTGGGCATCCCGATCTTCATCTCGCGGGCGAGTTGTGAGATGTGGAACCGCATGAATCCCGATGATCCCATCACCGCTGTGACCTACATCGAGGCTGAGTGCCCGTTCGAGATCGGGCCGATGACGTTCCGTCCCTTCTCCGTCCCGCACGATGCTGCCGATACGCTCGCCTTCACGATCGAAGCGGGGGGGGTGAAGGTGGGATATGTGACCGATCTCGGCTATATCCCGCAGTTGGTCAGCGAGCGCGTGAAGGGAGCGGATGTCCTCATCCTCGAAGCCAATCATGATCTGGAATTGTTGCGCAACGGACCGTATCCGTGGAGCGTCAAGCAACGCATCCTCAGCCGGCATGGCCATCTCTCCAATGAAGAGATGGCGCGCTTCTTGCGCGAGGACTTCGATGGGCGCGCCGAGTTCATTGTGCTCGTGCATTTGAGTCGGACGAACAATCATCCGGAGTTGGCGCGTCTGGCGGCGGTGGAGGCGCTCACGGCGCGGGGGTCTCAGTTCGCCCGCGAGGCCGAGCGGCGCATCCGTATTGCCGCGCACGACCGACCGAGCGAGTGGATCGAGCTATGATCCCGCGCTACACCCTGCCCGAAATGGGGGCCATTTGGAGCGAGGAGAATAAGTTTCGCAAATGGCTCGAGGTCGAGCTGGCCGTTTGCGAGGTGCTCGCCGAACGCGGACGTATTCCCCGGTCAGCCCTGGAGCGCATTCGCGCGAACGCTCGCGTGGATCTGGCGCGCATTCAGGAGATCGAGCGCACGACCCGACATGATGTGATCGCTTTCCTCTCGGCTGTAGCCGAAACTGTCGGTCCCGATGCCCGCTATATCCACTATGGTCTCACCTCGTCGGACGTCGTGGATACAGCATTGGCGCTGCTGCTTCGCGATTCGGCCGATATGCTCCTTTCGCGGCTGGAGCGGTTGGCGGAAGTCCTTCGGCGCCGCGCGTTCGAGTTCAAAGACACGCCCATGATCGGACGCACGCACGGCGTGCACGCCGAGCCCATCACCTTCGGCCTGAAACTCGCCCTGTGGTACGCCGATACGATGCGGAATCGGGAGCGCTTGCTTCAAGTGCGCGAGCGGATTCGCGTGGGGAAGATCTCAGGAGCTGTCGGCACTTTCGCGCATCTGGATCCGGGGGTGGAGGAAGCCGTGTGCCGCCGCCTGGGCTTGCAGCCCGAACCGATCTCCTCGCAGATCATCCCGCGCGATCGCCATGCCGAATTCCTCGCCGTGCTCGCGCTCATCGCCTCCAGTCTGGAGAAGATCGCCCTGGAGATCCGACACCTGCACCGCACCGAAGTGCGCGAGGCCGAGGAGTTTTTCGCCGAAGGACAAAAAGGATCATCGGCCATGCCCCATAAGCGGAATCCCATCGTGGCTGAGCAAATCTGCGGCTTGGCGCGCGTGGTGCGCGCCAATCTGCAGGCGGCGTTGGAGAACATCGCCCTCTGGCACGAGCGCGACATCTCGCATTCGTCGGTGGAGCGCCTGATCCTTCCAGAGAGTTGCATCCTCACCGACTATCTGCTCCATCGCACGACGGAGCTGTTGGATCGGCTCGTCGTCTTCCCCGAGCGCATGCGGGCGAATTTGGAAGCGACGCGTGGCGTGATCTTCAGCGGCGAGCTGCTGCTCGCCCTCACCGAGCGTGGTCTCTCGCGGGAACAGGCCTACGAGATCGTACAGCGCCACGCCTTGCGCGCCTGGGACGAAGGCGTCGATTTTCGAGAGCTGGTGCGTGCGGATCCCGAGATCCGCGCGCGATTGACTTCCGAAGATCTGGACGCCCTCTTTCGCTGGGATCGCGCGCTGCGACACGTGGATGCCGTTTTCCGCCGCGTCTTCGGCGAAACGGCCGCTCGACCGGAGCGAGAGGGAGGACAGCCATCATGAGAGCGACCGTCCACGTCCGCTTAAAGAAGAGCGTCCTCGATCCTCAAGGTCAAGCGATTCACCACGCCATTCGGACCTTAGGATACGAGAGCATCCGCGAGATTCGACAGGGGAAATATTTCGAGATCGAGCTGGAGGACCATATCTCGCAGGAACAAGCGCGCGCTCTCTTGGAACAGCTCGCGCGCGATGTGCTCGCCAATCCCGTGCTCGAAGAATATTGGGTCGAGATCGAGGGGGGATCGGCATGAAATTCGGCGTCGTCGTCTTTCCCGGATCCAATTGCGATCATGATGCCTATCACGTCATCAGCAAGGTCCTTGGTCAACCGGTCGATTTCATCTGGCACGAGCAAACGTCGCTCGGCGAGTACAATGCCGTGATTTTGCCTGGCGGGTTCTCTTACGGCGACTATCTGCGGGCGGGAGCGCTGGCTCGCTTCAGCCCCATCATGGGCGCCGTGCGGGAGTTCGCCGCGCGCGGGGGCTTCGTGCTCGGCATCTGCAATGGCTTCCAAATCCTTTGCGAGAGCGGCCTGCTGCCGGGCGCCCTCATGCGGAATCGCGGTCGCCGATTCCTCTGTCAGTTCGTGCACGTGCGCGTCGAAGCGACCGATACCCCCTTCACGCACCTTTATCGGAGGGGCCAGGTGTTGCAGCTCCCGATCGCTCACGGGGAAGGGAACTATTACTGCGATCCGGAGACGCTCGCCGAGCTGCGGCGCGAGAATCGTATCGTCTTTCGTTATTGCGATGCGCATGGACAAGTGACCGACGCCGCCAATCCCAACGGATCGCTCGACAACATCGCGGGCATTTGCAATCGGGAGCGGAACGTCTTGGGAATGATGCCGCATCCGGAGCGCGCTTCGGAGGAGATCCTCGGCAGCTCCGATGGCCGCGCGCTCTTCCAATCGCTCGCCCTTGTCTTGGCCGCGATGGCGCGCGAATGAGGTCGCGTCATCGCCTCGCGCTCCATGAGCGGGACACGACGCCGATCCAAGAGTCGCCCGAAGATCGGGCTCGTCCTCGGTGGGGGAGGGGCCAAGGGATTAGCGCATATCGGCGTCTTGAAGGTCCTCGCGGAGGCCGAGATCCCTATTGATCTGATCGTTGGGACGAGCGTCGGCGCATTCATTGGAGGCGCTTACGCGAGCGGCATCTCCATCGAGCGCATGATCGAAATGGCGCGCCACATTCGGTGGAGCGACCTCGGGCGGTTCCGTCCCTCGCGGCTCGGCCTGCGCGACGGGCGTCGCATGGAGGCGTTCATCCGCGCCCATTTCCCCGTCACACGTTTTGAGGAGCTGCGGATTCCGCTCGCCGTCGTCGCCACGGAGATCGCGACCGGACAGATGCGCGTCTTCACCGCGGGCGATCTCGCCTTCGCCATCCGCGCCAGTTGCGCCATCCCAGGCTATTTCACTCCTGTCTTCGATGACGATGGCCGGATGCTCGTGGATGGCGCCGTCGTCGCCAACCTCCCCACGCTCGTGGCCATGACGCTTGGGGCCGAACGCGTGATCGCCGTGGACGTGAACGCCTATCCCATCATGGAGGCGCCGCCGCGAAACGCCTTCCAGATTTATACGCAGGCGCTCGCCATCCTCTCTTTCACCGCGCAATCCTACATGGCCGAACATGCCGATGTGCTCATCTCGCCCGATGTGGCGACCTTCTCTTGGGATGAGTTGGAACACGCCGATGAGCTGATTCGAGCGGGAGAGGAAGCGGCGCGAAAGCGCCTGCCCGATTGTCAAAGGCTCCTTCGACGGGGACGGGAAGGGTTCTTCAGCCGATTGCGCCGCGCCTTGTTCATTGCCCGTCATCGCGCCGTCCCCCTGCGGCGATGAGGGGGGCGTCCGCTTGCTTCTGTCGCGTCGGCTGTAATATATTGACCGGGGCGGACGATGCGGATCAAGCGGGCGGATGTCATCTTTGCCGGATTCGTGTTGAGCGTCATCCTTTTCCTCGTGTTCCTCTCCACAAGACCTCGCGTCTCGCCCTCTCCGTTGCCGCATGATGAATCGCATCGCGCGGCGCGGACTCGCTCCGATTGCCTGACCTGTCATGATCCGGAGAATCCAACCGCGTCGTATCCGCTTCGCCCGTCCCATCCGCAGAAATGGCGAGATGCAGCATTCGCGTGTACGAATTGTCATCCACGCGAGTGAAGTCCCAATTCCAAAGGAGGGAGAGCTATGGCGAAAGCGAAAACAGTGATCGCTCGAACGAAAACGGCGAAGGGGGCGCCGGCGATTCGGACGGCGGCAGCTCCGCGCTTCTTCAACTACATCAACGGAGAATGGGTCCCTTCGGTCACGGGGGAGTATTTCGAGAATCGGAACCCAGCCGATACACGCGATCTCATTGGCCTCTTCCCGAAGTCCAACGCCGAGGACGTCGCGCGCGCTGTCGCCGCCGCGCGCGAAGCATATGACAAGTGGCGCTTGGTTCCCGCTCCCAAGCGCGCGGAGATCATGTTCCGCCTGGGAGAGATCCTGATCCGGCGCAAGGAGGCCTTCGCGCGCGACATGACGCGCGAGATGGGGAAGATCCTCAAAGAGTCGCGCGGCGACGTGCAAGAGGCCATTGACATCTGCTACTTCACGGCAGGCGAAGGGCGTCGCCTCTATGGGCAGACGACGCCCTCCGAGCTCCCGAACAAATTCGCGATGTCCGTTCGTATGCCCGTCGGGGTGTGCGCGATCATCACTCCCTGGAACTTCCCCATGGCGATCCCCGCGTGGAAGCTCATGCCCGCGATCCTCTGCGGCAATACCGTGGTGATGAAGCCGGCGACGGATACGCCCCTGTCGGTCTACAATCTCGTGAAAGCCTGCGAGGAAGCCGGTGTCCCACCAGGCGTCGTCAATCTCGTGACCGGTTCGGGATCGAACGTGGGCACGCCGCTCATGACTCACCCCGATGTGCGCTTGGTCTCCTTCACCGGTTCAACGGAGATCGGTCGCAAGGTCTCCGAGGCGTGCGCCCCGTCGTTCAAGAAATGCAACCTGGAGATGGGAGGGAAGAACGTCATCATCGTCATGGATGACGCCAATTTGGATCTGGCCGTGGACGGCGCCATCTGGGGTGGGTTCGGCACGAGCGGACAGCGATGCACAGCCTCCAGCCGCATCGTCGTGCACAAGAAGGTCTACAAGAAATTCCTCGCGCAATTCGTCGAGCGGGCGCGCGCGCTTCGGGTCGGCAATGGGCTCGACGAGCGCACGGAGATGGGGCCGATCATCAACGAAGCCCAAGTGCAGTCCATCCTCCACTACATCGAGATCGGGAAGAATCAAGATCGCGCCAAGCTCATGTGCGGCGGGAATCGGTTGACGCACGGCGAATACGCCCACGGATACTTCATCGAGCCCACGATCTTCGCCGATTGCCATCCGGACATGGTCATCTGCCAAGAGGAGATCTTCGGACCGGTCGTCTCCGTGATCCCGTGCAGCTCTTTGGAAGAGGCTATTCAGATCGGGAACAACGTGCGCTATGGGCTCTCCTCGGCCATCTACACGCAGGACATCAATAAGGCGTTCATCGCTATGCGCGAGATGTACACGGGGATTTTCTACGTGAATGCGCCGACGATCGGCGCCGAGACGCATCTCCCATTCGGGGGGACGAAGGAGACCGGCAACGGGCATCGCGAAGCAGGCGTGCAAGCGCTCGAATTGTTCACGGAGTGGAAGGCCGTCTATATTGACTACAGTGGCCGATTGCAGCGGGCGCAAATTGACACGGCCGAATTGAGCGTGATCCCGTCTTGATGCGATCGCGCGTGATCCCGTGGAGAGGAAGCTCGATCCGCGCGCGCTCGGGGCGAGCTTCCTCTCGCGGGCATATCCGAAGGAGGTGCTCATGATCATCGGCGTTCCGAGGGAGATCAAGCCAGATGAATATCGCGTCGGCCTCGTTCCAGCAGGCGTGAAGGCGCTCTGCGAAGAAGGGCATACCGTCTACATCGAGGCGAGAGCTGGAGAAGGCAGTGGCATCTCCGATCAAGAGTACAAGGATGCCGGGGCGCAAATTCTGGAAGATCCGGCCGAAGTCTGGGCACGCGCCGATCTCATCATCAAGGTGAAGGAACCCCTGCCGGTCGAGTACGACCGCTTGCGCGAGGGGCAGATCCTCTTCACCTATCTGCACCTGGCGCCGGCTCCCGAGTTGACGCGCGAGCTGCTCCGTCGCAAGGTCACGGCTATTGCATACGAGACGATCACCGATAGTGAGGGACGGTTACCGCTTCTCACGCCCATGAGCGAAGTGGCCGGTCGCATGGCCGTGCAGGTCGGCGCAACGTATTTGCAGAAGATCCATGGTGGACGCGGCGTCTTACTCGGTGGCGTCCCCGGCGTCCTGCCGGCGAAAGTCGTCATCCTCGGTGCGGGCGTCGTTGGCACTAATGCCACGCGCATCGCCGTCGGCATGGGCGCGCAGGTGACCGTCATTGATCGAAATCTCGATCGGCTGCGATACCTCGATGACATCTTCGGAAGTCAGATTCGCACGCTCGTTTCGAACACCTACAACATCTGGAACGCCATCGAGAATGCGGATCTGGTCATCTGCGGCGTTTTGATCCCGGGAGCTGCGGCGCCCAAGCTCATCACCCGTGAGATGCTCTCCTGCATGCATAAAGGAGCCGTCATCGTGGACGTCTCCGTGGATCAAGGGGGATGCGCCGAGACTTCGCGCCCGACGACACACAGCGATCCCGTCTTCTTCGTGGATGACGTCCTGCATTATTGCGTTGCGAACATGCCGGGCGCCGTCCCGCGCACATCCACATTTGCGCTGACGAACGTGACGCTCCCTTATGCCCTGAAGCTCGCCTCGCTGGGATTTCAGGCCGCTATTCGTTCCGATCCGGGCCTGCGGATGGGCGTCAATACATATCGGGGATACGTTACCCATCCCGCCGTCGCCGAATCCCAGGGATTGGCGTATACGCCCGTTGAAGAGATTGAGTGAAGCGCGCGGAGCGCCGGCCTCTCTTCGGGAGAGGCCTTTTCGCCTCGCCGCCAAAAAAGGGCTCGATAGGCAAGCCGGCAGAATACTTGAGGCTACCGGAAGTTTGGAGAGGCCTCGGACGAGGAGGTCGAATCATGGGCGGCATTTCTCACCTAGACGACCCTTACGTTGGTAGTCGCGTTAGTCGTGGCGGGAAGACGATCGCCTGAGTCGGTGTGAGACCGTACCGATACGGACTGAAGCCCTCGGCACGGGAGCAATCGTTGAATAATACGGCGTGAGTGGTGCATCGGCCTTTCAGTTACGTCCTCCATCTCTTCTCGCGAGATGGGGCGCACAGACGCTCAATCTCCGCGCGCGATCTGGGCCTTTTGAAAGCTGTCGGACGG